>NZ_VSWE01000033.1:0-22745 GCF_009668275.1 Herbaspirillum sp. CAH-3
CCACCCCGGCACCGGTGCGCATCGCCCTGCTGCTGCCCTCACGCAGCGGTGCCTTCGGCGCAGCGGCCGACGCGGTGCGCACGGGCTTCCTGACGGCCTATTCGCGCCAGAAGGAAAACATCCAGCTGGCCATCGTCGAGACCGGCGATTCGGCTCCCGACATGCAGCGCGCCTATGACGAGGCCTCGGCCAAGTTCGACATCCTGGTCGGCCCGCTCTCGCGCACCGCCGTCACCGCCGTGGCGCAGAGCGGCCGCGTGAGCAAACCCACGGTGGCGCTGGCGCAGCCGGACATGAATGGCGAAACCGAATTGCAGTTGCCGCCCCAGATGCTGGCCGTGGGCTTGTCCATCGACGAGGAAGCGCGCCAGGTCGCCAATTGGGTCGAAAAGGAAAAGGCCCCCGGCAAGATCTTCGCCATCTCCACCGGCACCGCGTGGCAAAAGCGCGCCGCCCGCTCCTTCCAGCTGCGCGCGCGCCAGCTTGGCCTGCAGGTGGAAACGCTGGAACTGAGCACGCCCTCCAACGCCCTCTCCGCCCCCGGCCTGGCCCAACTGGCCAAGCGCGTGGAGCAGGAAAAGCCGGCCCTGATCTTCGTCGCCCTGGATGCGGCGCAGACCGTGCAACTGCGTAGCGCCGTGGGCAATGACCTGCCGCTGTACGGCACTTCGCAGATCAATCCCTATACCCTCAAGCGCGACAACCCGAACGACAAGCTGCCGGAGCTCGATGGCGTGCGTCTCATCGACATCCCCTGGCAGCTGCAGCCGGACAACGTGGCCGTGGCCCGCTACCCGCGCCCGGCCGTCAATGACAACGAGCGCCCCAATCCCGACCTGGCCCGCCTGTACGCCCTGGGCATCGATGCCTACCGGGTGGCCTACGGCATCGCCCAGAAGCAATCCGGCTTCGACATCGACGGCGTCACCGGACGGCTGAACGTGAACATGGTCAGCGGCGGCACCACCTTCTTCCAGCGCCAGGAAACCCAGGCCGTCTACCAGGACGGCTGGCCGGTTCCGATGGCCGACCAGTACTGAGGCCGGTATGGCGCTGCGCAGCCTGCTGCGGCGCACGGCGCGCCAGCGCACCGGGGACGAGGGCGAGGACCGGGCGCTGGCCTACCTTCAAGCGCAGGGGCTGCAACTGGTCCAGCGCAATTTCCGCTGCAAGGGCGGCGAGATCGACCTGATCCTGCGTGAAGGAAGCACCATCGTCTTCGTCGAAGTGCGCGCCCGCGCCAGCAGCGCCTATGGCGGTGCGGCCGCCAGCGTGACGCCGGCCAAGCAGCGACGGCTGCTGGTGGCCGCCCAGGTCTGGCTGCAAGGGCAATCCGGACTGCCAGCCTGCCGCTTTGACGTGGTGGCGCTTGAAGGCGACCGGCTGCAGTGGCTGCGCAACGCCATCGAGGCCTGAGCAACGGGCGTTTTGGCGCGACCGCAGGCGCCTGGCGTATCATGTGCGACCGGATTCCGGAAACTTCTCTTTACGAATTGCCCGGACTTGGCCGCGTTCAAGTCCTCTATAATCGCAGGCACTATGACAAATCCCCGCATCCTCGCCCATTTCCAGGAAAGCGCCGACCTGAAGATGAAGGCCGCCAGTGTTCTGGCCCAACCGATCGAACAGGCGATTGAACTAATGTTCACTGCACTGTCGAATGGCAACAAGATTCTTGCCTGTGGCAATGGCGGATCGGCCGCCGACAGCCAGCACTTCGCCGCCGAACTGGTGGGCCGCTTCGAACGCGAGCGCCTGCCGCTGCCGGCCCTGGCGCTGACCACCGATACGTCCATCCTCACCGCCGTGGGCAACGACTACAGCTACCAGGAAATCTTCTCGAAGCAAGTCCAGGCCTTCGGCCAGGCCGGCGACATCCTGCTGGCCTTCTCGACCTCGGGCAATTCGGGCAACATCCTGGCCGCCATCGAAGTGGCGCACGAACGCGACATGCGCGTGGTGGCCCTGACCGGCAAGGGTGGCGGCAAGATCGGCAAGATCCTGACCGACGCCGATGTGCATATCTGTGTGCCGCATGAACGCACTGCGCGCATCCAGGAAGTGCATCTGGTGTCGCTGCACTGCATTTGCGACGGTATCGACGTCGCGCTTTTTGGAGATGATGCGAATGAGTGATGCACGATCCTTGTTGACCCGCCTGCGCCGCCCGCTGGCGGCAGTAGCCCTCGGCGGCATGGTGGCCATGAGCCTGCAGGGCTGTTTTGCGGTGTTTGCCGGCGGTGCGCTGGCCACCACCTTTGCCGCCACCGACCGCCGCACCCTGGGCGCGCAGACGGAAGACAAGTCCATCGTGGTCAAGGGCGAAGCCCGCATTCCCGAAGTGGTGGCGTCCGGCTCCCACGTCAACGTGACGGCCTTCAACCGCAAGGTGCTGCTCTCGGGCGAAGTGCCGGACGAAGCCTCCAAGGCCGCCGCCGAGCGTGAAACCAAGGCCATCCAGAACGTCGATACGGTGTACAACGAACTGGAAGTGGGCCCGTCGTCGAGCTTCGGTTCGCGCTCCAGCGACGCGCTCATCACCAGCAAGGTCCTGGCCAGCCTGGTGGACGACAAGACGCTGTACTCCAGCGCCTTCAAGATCACCACCGAACGCGGCATCGTCTACATGCTGGGCCGCGTGACCCAGCGTGAAGGCCAGCGTGCGGCCCAGATCGCCAGCGGCGTCTCGGGTGTGAACAAGGTCGTGACCCTGTTCGAATATATCAGCGAGGAAGAACTGAAGGACTACCAGCGCAAGCCGGCCAGCGAGAACAAGTCCACCAGTTGATTGCAGTTGCGCACCTGATGCAGGTCAAACCGCCGGCGAGTCCGGCGGTTTTCACGTGGAGCGGCCGCCCGCAGGATTCTGCGGCGAGGTCTATAATGCTTCAGTTCAACGAGGCTGCGCATGCAGTGGCAGGCCTCTTCCCGCAGTCCGGATCCGGAGTTTCCCATGCAAGCACAGGCCAACGCTCCCAAGAGCGGTCTCATGATCAAGCTGGCAGCCGTCCTGGTGGTGGCCGCTGTCGCTGCCTTCGCCTATTTCAAGGTCAATGCCGGCAATGCCGCGCCCGATGTCACTTTCACCAAGCTCGATGGCCAGCAGGTGGCATTGAAGGATTTGCGCGGCAAGGTGGTCATGGTCAATTTCTGGGCCACCAGCTGCACCACCTGCGTGGGCGAGATGCCGCAGATGATCGACACCTACAACAAGTTCAAGGACCGTGGCCTGGACTTCGTGGCCGTGGCCATGAGCTATGACCCGCCCAACTACGTGCTGAACTACACCGAAACCCGCAAGCTGCCCTTCAAGGTCGCACTGGACCCGCAAGACACGCTGGCCAAGGCCTTCGGCGACGTCAAGCTGACCCCGACCACCTTCGTCATCGGCAAGGATGGCAACATCATCAAGCGCTACGTCGGTGAGCCGCAATTCGCCGAACTGCACCAGCTGCTGGAAAAGGCACTGGCGGCCTGAGACCGCAGCGCTCTTCCCCGCTTGCAAGCCGGCGCGATGCTGGCTTTTTCATGCCCGCCCTCCTGATGCAAGTTGGCAGGATGACAAGCAGCAAGGAACATCCCCGCCCCTGTCGCAGTCCAAGAAATTCATATTGTCGCCAAGACAAGCACCTTTTGATGCCAGTGCCTGCCGACATCCTGGACAACATCGACAACACAAGGAGGCCGCCATGAAATTCCGGACCATTTTCCTCATCGTGCTGCTGGCGCTGGTCGCCATCTTTGCCGCCGTCAACTGGACGGCCTTTACGGCCACGACCACGCTCTCGCTGATCTACACCGAATTCCAGGCGCCGCTGGGCGCGGTGATGCTGGGCGTGGTGGTGGTGCTGACGGCCTTCTTCCTGCTCTACATCCTGGCCCTGCAGACCAGCGTGATGCTGGAAAGCCGCCGCCTGACCAAGCAGCTGGAAGCCCAGCGCGCCCTGGCCGACCAGGCCGAGCATTCGCGCTTCAATGACCTGCGCGGCTACCTGAAGACCGAACTGGAGCAGCTGCAACGGCGCCAGACCGAGCAGCAAACCCTGCTGGCGCAGCGCCTGGACGCCTTGCAGCGTGACATCCACCAGCGCGTGGAACAGACCGAAAACGCCGTCGCGGCCCAGGTCGGCGAGCTCGATGACCGCCTGCAGCGCCAGCGCGTGACTACCCTGCCCCAGAATCTGGCGTAATTCTTCCAACGCGTACGTAAAAAGGGCTGGAACCTCGCGGATCCAGCCCTTTTTGTTCATTTAATGCCTTTTAGCGGCATTTCCAGGGCACTTAGACGCCGTAACGGGTCCGATACGCTGCCACCGCATCCTTGTACTGGCTCAGGCGAGCATCGCCGCCGCTGGAGATGTACTCGAAGAGGTCATTGAGGTTGCCGATGGAGATGACCGGCATGTCGTATTCGCGCGCCACTTCCTGCACGGCCGACAGTTCGGAGAGCGCGCCATCCTTGCCCGAGCGCTCCATGCGGTCCAGCGCGATCAGCACGGCGCAAGGCGTGGCGCCGGCGGCGCGGATCATGTCCACCGATTCGCGCACCGAGGTGCCGGCCGAGATGACGTCATCGATGATGACGACCTTGCCCTGCAGCTTGGCGCCGACGATGGTGCCGCCTTCGCCGTGATCCTTGGCTTCCTTGCGGTTGAAGGCGAAAGGCACGTTGCGGCCCATGCCGGCCAGCGCCACGGCGGTAGCCGAAGCCAGGGTGATGCCCTTGTAGGCGGGGCCGAACAGCATGTCATATTCCACGCCCGAATCCTGCAGGGTCTGGGCGTAGAAGCGGGCCACCTGGGCCAGGGTCGCGCCCTCGCTGAAGAGGCCGGCGTTGAAGAAGTAAGGCGAGGTACGGCCTGCCTTGGTGACGAATTCGCCAAAGCGCAGCACGCCGGCCGATACCGCGAATTCGATGAATTCCTGTCTCAAGTTGCTCACAATGCATTTCCCGGGAAGAGTCAAAACGGAAGGTGCGGACCACGCCCGCTTGCCGCCAGGCAAGGCAGCGCGGTGGCAAAGCCTTCATCAGGCCGCCATTTTAAATGATTCATCCTATCGGTTATGCTACCGGCCTGATTGAACACACTTCTGCAGCAAGCAAACAGGATATCCATGCCAAAAATCGTCTCCGCCAACCTCAACGGAATCCGTTCAGCCGCCAAGAAGGGCTTCTTCGAGTGGCTGCAAAAGGAAGCGCCGGACTTCGTCTGCGTGCAGGAACTGAAGGCCCAGGCGGCTGACATGACCGAAGACTTCCTGGCCCCGGCCGGCTATGTCGGCCATTTCCACTATGCCCAGAAGAAGGGCTACTCGGGCGTGGGCGTCTACAGCCGCCGCCAGCCGGACTCGGTGCGCATCGGCTTCGGCAATACCGAATTCGATGACGAAGGCCGCTATGTCGAATGCGACTACGGCGACCTGACCGTGATCTCGCTCTATGCGCCCTCGGGTTCCTCCAGCGAGGAACGCCAGGAAGCCAAGTTCCGCTTCATGGAAGCCTTCCTGCCGCACCTGATGGAACTGGAAAAGAGCGGCCGCGAAGTGGTCATCTGCGGTGACTGGAACATCGCCCACAAGGAAATCGACCTGAAGAACTGGAAGAGCAACCAGAAGAATTCAGGCTTTTTGCCGGAAGAACGCGCCTGGATGACGCGCATCTTCGACCAGTTGGGCCTGGTGGACGTGTATCGCCGCCTGCACCCGGAGACCACCGGCGAAGCCTACACCTGGTGGAGCAATCGCGGCCAGGCCTGGGCCAACAACGTGGGATGGCGTATCGATTACCACGTCTCCACGCCGGGCATTGCGGCCAAGGCGGTGAGCGCAGCGATCTACAAGGAGCAGCGCTTCTCGGATCATGCGCCGTTGACGGTGGTGTACGGCGACTAAGCCACACTGGGCTCGCCAACAAAAAGCCCTCGCACCGTGAAGTGCGAGGGCTTTGTCGTTTCCGGCCGGCCGGAAATCAGGCGTCGGGAGCGGCTGCCTTCTTCGGTGTCGCCTTGCGCAAGGCCGGCTTCTTGGCCGCGGCCGCCTTGGTCTTGGTGGCGGTGGTCTTGGCTGCCGTTTTGGTCGCCGTCTTCTTGGCGGCCGGCTTGGCGGCTGCCTCGTCGGCACCATCATCAGCGTCCGCTGCAGCGGCCTTGCCCTTGGCGGGCGCCTTGGCCTTGCGTTCCTCGAACTCGAAGCTGATCTTGCCATCCTTGCCACGCACCAGGAAGGCCTTGAAAGGCCGGCGCGTGCGCTGCGAGATGAAGCCCGGCAGCAGGTCGGTCTTGCCGTCGTTCAGGAGCTTGGCCATCTGCTCCGGCAGGATCTCCTGCTGCAGGATGATGCGGCTGCTGCGGAAGTCGCAGGCCTTGGGCTTGGCCACGGTCTTCTCGCACACATAGGCCAGGCCCATTTCGTAGACGCCGCTGCCGCACTTGGGGCAGGCGCCCAGCGGCGTCTGCTCGCTGAAGTCCACCGGCTCGCCGCCCTCGCCCTCGGCCTGGTCTTGGCCGAAGTCGAATTCCAGCTTGAAGTTCTTGATCTCTTCGTCGCGCGAAATCTTCAGGATGGCCGCAAACGGACGGCCCATCTTGGAGCGGAAGCCCTGCAGCGGACCGATGGTGCGATTCTGCAGCAGCTCTTCCACTTCGGCGATCTCGAACTGGCGGCCACCGGGCACCTTGCTCATCGAGAATTCGCACTTGGTGCAGGCGAAGCGACGGTAATTTTCCTTCACCACGCCACCGCAGTTGGGGCAAGGCGTCTGCAGGGTCGCATAGTCGCCGGGGATGGTGTCGTTGTCGTATTCCTTGGCGCGCTTGACGATGATCTGGGTCATCTGCGCGATTTCGCGCATGAACTCGTCACGGCTGATCTTGCCGCGTTCCATCTGGGCCAGCTTGTGTTCCCACTCGCCGGTCAGTTCGGGTTCGGTCAGTTCGTCCACGCCCAGGCCATGCAGCAGCGTCATCAGCTGGAAGGCCTTGGCGGTGGGCATCATTTCGCGGCCTTCGCGCAGCAGGTACTTTTCGTTCAGCAGGCCTTCGATGATGGCCGCACGCGTCGCCGGCGTGCCCAGGCCCTTGCCGGCCATGGCTTCGCGCAGTTCATCCGAATCTACCAGCTTGCCCGCGCCTTCCATGGCCGACAGCAGCGTGGCTTCGGTGTAGCGGGCGGGCGGCTTGGTGACCAGGCCATTGGCGGTGACCTTGTCGGTCTTGACCTTCTCGCCCGGGGCCACGGCCACCAGGTTGCCGCCGCCTTCCTTGTCCTTGTCGTCTTCCTCGACCTGCTTGCCGTAGATGGCCAGCCAGCCGGGGTTGATCATCACTTTACCTTCGCTCTTGAACTGGTGGCCCGACACTTCCGTGTAGCGGGTGGTCACCTGGAACTCGGCCGGCGGGAAGAACACCGCCATGAAGCGACGCGTCACCAGGTCGTAGAGCTTCTGTTCCGGCTCCGACAGGTTCTTGGGCACCTGGGTGGTCGGGATGATGGCGAAGTGGTCGCTGATCTTGGTGTTGTCGAAGATGCGCTTGTTGGGCTTGACCCAGCCTTGCTTCAGGATCTGCTTGGAGAACTGGTGATAATTGTTGTTCTCCGCCAGCGCCTCCATGGTGTCCTTGACCGTGTTGATGTAGTCCTCGGGCAGGTGGCGCGAATCGGTACGCGGATAGGTCAGCACCTTGTGCTTTTCATACAGCGCCTGGGCCAGGCCCAGGGTGTTCTTGGCCGAGAAGCCGAAGCGCGAGTTGGCCTCGCGCTGCAGGCTGGTCAGGTCGAACAGGCCCGGAGACATCTGCGTGGTTGGCTTGGATTCCTCGGTGACATTGCCCGGCTTGTCGCGGCAGGCGGCCACGATGGAGTCCGCAGCCGCTTTGCTCCACAGGCGCTCGGGGCGCTTCTCGGGATCGGCTTCATCCTTCTTGTGGCCCTTGTCCAGCCAGCGGCCCTTGTAGATGCCGGCGGCGCAGACGAATTCGGCGTGCACTTCCCAGTAGTCGCGCGGGACGAACTTCTTGATCTTCTCTTCACGCTCGACCACGATGGACAGGGTCGGCGTCTGCACGCGGCCCACGGTGGTGAGATAGAAGCCGCCTTCCTTGGAATTGAAGGCGGTCATGGCGCGGGTGCCGTTGATGCCGATCAGCCAGTCAGCTTCGCTGCGGCAGCGCGCGGCATTGGCCAGCGGGAGCATTTCTTCATCATCGCGCAGATGGGCAAAGCCCTCGCGGATGGCACCCGGCGTCATCGATTGCAGCCACAAGCGCTTCACCGGCTGCTTGGCCTTGGTGTATTGCGCGATCAGGCGGAAGATCAGTTCACCTTCGCGGCCCGCGTCACATGCGTTGATGAGGGTGGTCACATCCTTGCGCTTGATGAGCTTGGAGAGCACCTTCAGGCGCGACTCGGTCTTGGCAATCGGATTGAGCGCAAAGTGCGGCGGAATCATCGGCAGGTGGGTAAAACTCCACTTGCCGCGCTTGACGTCGTATTCCTCGGGGACTGCGATTTCCAGCAGGTGACCGACGGCCGAGGACAGGATGTACTCGTCGGATTCGAAATACTCATCGTGCTTGGTGAAGCCGCCGAGCGTCTTCGCGATGTCGTTCGCGACAGAGGGCTTCTCGGCAATGATGAGGGTCTTGCTCATAGGTATGGGTCTCGGTGGTGAGAGGTCAGTTGCTGGTGTGCTGCGGCAGTGGCATCAGCCTCACGTGGGGCCGGACTGCTCCGAAACAACACCATGCCATCCCAGGCGGTCAACGATAGGCGGCGGCAAGCTACGCAAGTGGCCGGCGTTTCATTGCCTGTGGACAACGGAATTTTTATATAGTAGCCAATATCAGGCCAATGCGGGGGAATGATAAGCGTGATGCAAATGAAACGGCAAGCACAAGGGCTTGCCGTTTCGGTGATTCATGCGCTTTCGGCGGCTTTTATGTTCATTCATGCCTAAATGGCTTGAAATGAAGCAACAGCGCCGGGGTGCGGCGTCAGCACATTGTCAGCAAGGCTCCCTCCCAGCCCTGTCGCACGTGCCAGGCCGGTGCGTTCAGTGCAGCAGGCGCGGTTCGGTATCGTCTTCGTCGAGGAACAGCTCCTCGAACATCAGGCCGTCCGGTTCCTTGCCCTGGCTCCACAGCACCATCAGCACGATGACCTTGAGCTTTTCCAGGCCGATCGGCGCTTCACCGGCAGCCAAGGCGCGCTCGATGACGATCTCGCGCTGGATCGCGTCCAGCATCTTGGCCGATTCGAGGAACTGGATGAAACCGATGGCTTCCACGCCCAGAATGTCACTTTCCTGTGTCGCATAGATGCGCGTACCGAAGGAAAAGGCGGTCTGGCGGGGATAGTTGTCGGCGAATTCGTGATTGGCGACTTCAAGATCAGTCAGCCATCCGAGTGCCTGGGAGATTTCATCTTCTTCGAAACCAATCGCGGACAGCTTCTTGACGAGCGCCTCGGGTTCGGGGCAGGCATCAGGGCGATAGTAGGTTTCGTACAGGTAAACGAGGACATCAAACATGTTCGTACTCTATCGCGAAGGTTATGAATGTACAAGTCAGCCAAGGTCAGTATGGCAGGATTTGCGGCGCTGCGGGGATAATTTCTTCACGCCAGGCGACGATAACGTGCACCCGGCAGCAGCTCCACCCAACCCTGCAGTTCCAGTGTTAGCAAACTCCCTGCCAGGGCCGCCGGATCAAGGCCGCAGCGCTGGGCAAGGGTATCGGCATCGACCGGGTCGTGACCCAGGCTCTGCAGTAGATGTTGGCTTGTCGCATCGAGCTCTTCCATGACTCGAGATGAAGTTGCCTGCACGACAGCTTGCTGCTTCGGCAAGCTTGGCCAGCCGGGCAATTCATCGAGGATATCCTGCGTGGTCTCCACCAGCTTGGCGCCTTGCCGGATCAGCTGATGGCACCCCTTGGACAGCGGCGCATGGATGGAACCGGGAATGGCGAACACATCGCGCCCCTGTTCAGCCGCCATGCGCGCGGTGATGAGCGACCCCGACCGGGCTGCCGCTTCCACTACCAGCACGGCGCGCGACAAGCCCGAGATCAGGCGGTTGCGGCGAGGGAAGTTGGCCGCCAGCGGCGGCGTGCCCAGCGCATATTCACTGATGATGCAGCCACCCTCGGCGATGCGCTGTGCCAGCGCGCGATTGCGCTGGGGATAATCCAGGTCGATGCCGGTGCCGATGACGGCCACCGTCGAACCCGGCCCGGCCAATCCCCCCGCATGCGCCGCCGCGTCGATGCCCAGCGCCAGCCCGGAGACGATGGTGATGCCCGCACGGCTGAGCTCTTCGGAAAACCGTCCTGCGTGCTGAACGCCCTGGGCCGTGGCATTGCGGCTGCCGACCACGGCCAGCGCATTGCCCGCCAGCAGTGCCGGATTGCCGCGCACGTAGAGCAGCAAGGGGGGATCGGCAATCTGCAGCAAGCCCGGCGGATAGTTTGCATCGGCCAGCGTGATGACGGATTGTCCCGGCACCTGCGCCCAGGCCAGCGTAACGGCGATGCGCTCGCGCTGCTGTACGCTCGGCGTGCTCAACAGGCGGGCGACCACCCCAGGCGGCGCCACCGCCCGCAAGGCCTCCGGGTCGGCCTGCCAGATGCCCTGCGGCAAGCCGAACACTGCCAGCAACCGGCGCGCCAGCACCGGCCCGATGCCCTCGGTCATGGCCAGGCGCAGCCAGGCAGTCAATTCTGTGGCCGGATCGGCCATATCGTCGTGGAAAGGCTCTTGCATGGGGATAAATGAAGTGTTGTACATCGGCCGCCCGCTCAAGGCCGTGCGGCGCGGCTCTCCGGGCGGGCCTGTGGCGGGCTGTGATACACTTTTCCGAAAAACGGGAATCTCCTGGCCGCCGCGCCACGCCGCACAGGCCTGCCAGGACCGGCATTGTGCGGTGGCCGTGCTTGAAGCATCGCGCTTCGGCCGCATTTACATGACAAATCCCGAAATGAATTTCCCGCACGCTCGCAAAATGACGAGATCCGGCCCGAACCAGGTCCCCCGAGACCGAACCCCAAGCTTACCGAGAACACACGTATGGCCCTGCTGAACATCCTCCGTTATCCCGATCCGCGCCTGCACAAGGTTGCCGTCCCCGTGACCGTCTTCGACGAGCGCATCAAGAAGCTGGTGGCCGACATGGCCGAGACCATGTATGCCGCCCCCGGCGTGGGCCTGGCGGCCAGCCAGGTGGATGTGCATGAACAGGTGGTGGTCATCGACGTTTCCGACGAAGGCAAGAACCTGCAAGTGTTCATCAACCCCGAGATCGTCTGGGCCAGCGAAGAGAAGCGCGTCTACGACGAAGGCTGCCTGTCGGTGCCCGGCATCTACGACGGCGTGGAACGTCCGGCCCGCGTGAAGGTGCGCGCCTTCGATGCCGACGGCAAGGCCTTCGAGGTCGATGCCGATGAGCTGCTGGCCGTGTGCATCCAGCATGAGATGGATCACCTGAAGGGCAAGGTCTTCGTCGAATATCTGTCGCCGTTGAAGCGCAACCGCATCAAGACCAAGCTGCAGAAGGAAGAGCGCGAGATGAAGAAGAAGGCGGGCTAGGACTTGCTAGCACCTAATGCAATGCATCGGCGCAGACGCCGGCCGGGTGAATGCCCGGTCGGCGTTTTTTTTGCCGGCTGACCGATGAACGAATAAAAACCAGGAGTCGGCCATACCGGCCGGAATTCCGCACCATTTCGCATTCTGGTATGACGTAGCAGAGAGCACCGGCAGCTTTTGCTACGGCAGAGTTATCGATGTATTCAGAGATCAGCGACAAGGGTTGGCGGTTTTTCCTGTTTGCGTGCGGAAAGAATGACATTCTCCTTTGCTCGAGCGATTGGGGAAAAACGGTACATCGCCATGCATTCCCACAGGGCGAAGTGAAAAGAGCGGTCGAGCAATTCCTGACCATGGAAAATTTTCCTGCTTCTCTTTCTGGTGGTTGAATTGCGCCAAGCTACAGAAGCAATCAAGACGCTAGAGAACTCTCGAAAGCGGTCTTCCCAAAATGCAGTCTCATGAATGACAGCGGGTGCTGATGATGAGCAATGATACGAAGGTGGATTGGAACACTCGCGGAAAGACCATCTGGAACCTGGTCGGAGATCTTTATTCGTTCGAAGACCAGAAGATGCCAGTCAAGATGTCTTTGGATGATGGAGAGACTCTCCTGCCCCTTGATCTTCTCGTAGATGGCATTGTGATCAAGGGAGATAAAACTATTAAAGAATTGATCGACTATTTCCGAATGAATTTCAAAAATCCCAATCTCGAGGTATATCTGCTCTCCCCTGTAAGAGGAAATATTTTTCCCATCAGCATCCTTGGAAAAACTGGGAGATATTGCGTGCTTCGCTATGTCGGCGACTACGACGAGTAGATGAGTCCGTCGTTTTGCCCACAGCAACTTGAGCGATTCTGTGCCAAGGGCTCATCCGTAATTGAGAGCCGTGCTGAAGACAAGAGTCTCTTAATGCACCAGTACTGTGCCTCGAAAAGCTCACACCGCCACAAACCGATACACCCCATCCTCCCCCAGCCAACGCTTCACCGCGCCGTCATACCAGAGCTTGTGCAGATGCGCCACCGCCTCTCCCAGCGCAAAGGACAGCTGGTGCGTATCCAGCGGCCGCTTGAACATGACCGGCAGGATATCCACGCCCGTCTGCGGTGTGGCGCAAGCCTCCAGCACTTCAGCCAGGCGCGCGCGGTGGTGATCGTTCAACTGCGTGATGCGCGTATGCAAGCCACGGAAGGGCTTGCCGTGTGAGGGCAGCACCAGCGCATCAGCCGGCAGGTGCGCGTACTTCGCCAGCGAATCCAGATACTGCTGCACCGGATTGCTCTCCGGCTCGATCGCAAACACCGACACATTGGTGGAGATGCGCGGCAAGACCATATCCCCCGAAATGAGCACATTGAGCGCCGCGCAATACAGCGACACGTGCTCCGGCGAATGCCCGAACCCGGTGATGATCTCCCAGTCCCGCCCGCCGATGCGTACCGCGTGGCCATCCTGCATGCGGTGATACGCGTGCGGCACCGACGGCACCAGGTCCTGGTAATACGTATTGCGCCCCTGCAGCGTCGCCACCGTCTCGGGATCGGCCAGGCCATGCCGCTGGAAATGCGGCGTGGCCGCCGTGCCCTCGGCCCCCGGCAAGGCTGCCGACATCACGCGCGCAAAGGCGTAATCCCCGGTACTCATCCACAGCGGCGCCTGCCAGCGCTGGCACAGCCAGTCGGCCAGGCCCACGTGGTCGGGATGGCAATGCGTGACCAGCACGCGCAGGATGGGCAAGCCATCGAGTTCTTCAGTGAAGATGCGCTCCCAGGCCGCGCGCGTATCGTCGGTGGCGATGCCGCAATCGACCACGGTCCAGCCGCGCTGGCGGCCTTGCGGGGTATCGAGCTCGTCTTCCAGCAACCACAGGTTGATGTGATTCAAGGCAAAGGGCAGCCCCATGCGCAGCCAGCGCACGCCCGGTGCCACCTGCATGGTGTGGCCGGTTTCGGGCAGGGTGTCGCCGAAGGCGTAGTCGAGCTGGGATTCAAGAGCGTTCATCAGTAAGCCTGGCGATCATCAAGAGGGAGGTCAAAGGCGTCGCACCAGCCCTGCATTTTTTGCTGGACGACAGGGCACAATATACTTTACGTTAACGTAAAGTGCCAGACCAACCCAATCCATCCCGTCCATGCCTACCTACACCATCACCGAACTGGCGGAAGAATTCGCAATCACGCCGCGCGCGATCCGGTTCTACGAAGACCACGGCATCCTCAATCCCAAGCGCGAAGGGGTGGGCGGGCGGCATCGCGTCTATCCCGCGCGCGAGCGCACGCGCCTGAAGCTCACGCTGCGCGGCAAGCGCCTGGGCTTCACGCTGGCCGAGATCAAGGACCTGATCGACATGTACGAGTCGCCCAAGGATACCCAGCCCCAGCTGCAACGCTTCCTGGGCCTGCTGCAACAGCATCGCGAAAAACTGGAGCAGCAGCGCGAGGACCTCGAACTGACCCTCTCCGAAATCGCCGCCCACGAAGAGGAATGCCGGCAACTGCTGGCCGATGCCAAACCGAAGAGCAAACGCAAGGCGGTAGCGGCCTGACGCAAACGGCATCTGCCGCCGCGCATCCCGGCCCCATTGACGTTAACGTCAAGCAACAGCGATCGTTGCACAACACAACAAGAATTCCCCAAACACCCAACGAGGAGACACCCATGATCCACCTGCCCGGCCTCAATTTCGACCATGGCGAAGACATCGCCGCCCTGCGCGAGGCGGTCGCCGCCTTCGCCCAAACGGAGATCGCCCCGCGCGCCGCCGAGATCGACCGCAGCGACCAGTTCCCCATGGACCTGTGGAAGAAGCTGGGCGACCTGGGCGTGCTGGGCATCACCGTGGGCGAGGAGTACGGCGGGGCCGGACTGGGCTACCTGGCGCACATCATCGCGATGGAAGAAATCTCGCGCGCCTCGGCGTCGGTGGGCCTGTCCTACGGCGCCCACTCCAACCTGTGCGTGAACCAGATCAAGCGCAATGGCAACGAAGAGCAGAAGCGCAAGTACCTGCCCAAGCTGATCTCGGGCGACTTCATCGGTGCGCTGGCCATGTCCGAACCCAATGCCGGTTCGGATGTGGTGAGCATGAAACTGCGCGCCGACAAGAAGGGCGACCGCTATGTGCTCAACGGCAGCAAGATGTGGATCACCAATGGCCCCGATGCCGACGTGCTGGTGGTCTATGCCAAGACCGATCTCGACGCCGGTGCGCGCGGCATGACCGCCTTCCTGGTAGAGAAAGGGTATAAAGGATTTTCCGTCGCGCAGAAACTGGACAAGCTCGGCATGCGCGGTTCCCACACCGGCGAACTGGTGTTCCAGGATTGCGAAGTCCCGGAAGAAAACGTGCTGGGCGGCGTCGGCCGTGGCGTCAACGTGCTGATGTCGGGCCTGGACTTCGAGCGCAGCGTGCTCTCCGGCGGCCCGCTGGGCATCATGCAAGCCTGCATGGATGTGGTGGTGCCCTACGTGCATGACCGCAAGCAGTTCGGCCAGGCCATCGGCGAATTCCAGCTGATGCAGGGCAAGCTGGCCGACATGTATTCCACCATGATGGCCTGCAAGGCCTATGTCTATGCGGTCGGCCAGGCTTGTGACCGCGCCGACAGCGCCGACAAGGTGCGCGCCCTGCGCAAGGACGCTGCCGGAGCCATCCTTTATTCGGCCGAGAAGGCCACCTGGATGGCGGGCGAAGCGATCCAGTCGCTGGGCGGCAATGGCTACATCAATGAATATCCCGTGGGCCGCCTGTGGCGCGACGCCAAGCTCTACGAGATCGGTGCCGGCACCAGCGAGATCCGCCGCATGCTGATCGGCCGCGAACTGTTTGCCGATACGCTGTAAGCGCCCTCGCCTCTTTTCAAACTTCAGACACGACGGACATCATGAGTACACCCATCGATTTCTACTTCGACTTCAGCTCGCCCTACGGCTATTTCGCTGCGGTCGAAATCGACAAGCTGGCCGCGAAATACGGCCGCAGCGTCAACTGGCATCCCATCCTGCTGGGTCCCATCTTCAAGGCACTGGGGACCAATTCGCTGGTCACCATCCCGGTCAAGGGCGATTACTCGCGCCACGACATGGAGCGTACTGCGCGCTTCCACAACATCTTCTACAAGGCGCCGAGCCAGTTCCCCATCGGCACGCAGGTCGCTGCGCGCGCCACGCTGTGGGTGCAGCAGACCCAGCCGGCCAAGGCGGTGGACCTGATCAAGACCTTGTACAGCGCCTACTTCACCGAAGACATCGACATCAGCGTGCCCGAGAACGTGCTGCGTATCGCCGCCGACAACGGCATCGACCGCGCCGCACTGGAAACGGCGCTGGGCACGCCCGAACTGAAGGAGCAGCTGCGCGTAGCCACCGAGGCCGCCGGCAAGGCCGGCGTGTTCGGCTCGCCCTTCATGATCGTCGATGGCGAACAATTCTGGGGCTTCGACCGCTTCACCCAGCTGGAAGCCTTCCTCAAGAACGGAAAGATCTGATGAGCACCAAGAAAGACAAATCCGGCCCCTGCCCCTGCGGCCAGCCCAGCTTCGAGAAATGCTGTGGCCGCTTCATCACCGGCGGCCAGGTGCCGGCCACGGCCGAACTGCTGATGCGCTCGCGCTACAGCGCCTTCGCCCTGCGCGATGAAGCCTACCTGCGCGCGACCTGGTTCCCTGACACGCTGCCGGAAGAAGAACTGACCAGCGAAACCGACGTCAAGTGGATCGGCCTGGACATCAAGAAACACCAGCACGCCAGCGGCAGCGATGAGGCGACCGTCGAATTCGTGGCGCGCTTCAAGGTCGGCGGAAAAGCGCACCGCCTGCACGAGATCAGCAACTTCGTGCGCCAGCCCGACGACAGCGGCCAGGCCCGCTGGTATTACGTGGATGGGCGCTTCCCGGAGGACTGACGTTTTCTGCACCATACCCCGCCAAGCCAGCACCGGTGCGCCCCGCAGCACAACAAGAAACTGAACAGAGAGACAGAACCATGCCGCAGATTGAAAGCAAGCTCAACCCGCGCAGCGAGGAATTCCAGCACAACCGCGATGCCATGCAGCGCATCGTCGACGACCTGCGCGAAAAGGTAGCCGCCATCGCCGAAGGCGGCGGCCAGGCCGCGCGCGAGAAGCACGTGGCACGCGGCAAGCTGCTGCCGCGCGAGCGCGTGCAGATGTTGCTGGACCCGGGCACGCCCTTCCTGGAATTCTCGCAGCTGGCTGCCTACGGCATGTACCGCGAGAAGGACCGCGAAGGCAACCTGAAAGATGCCGCGCCCTCGGCCGGCATCATCACCGGCATCGGCCGCGTGGCCGGGCAGGAGTGCGTGATCGTCTGCAACGATGCCACCGTCAAGGGCGGCACCTACTATCCGATGACGGCCAAGAAGCACCTGCGCGCCCAGGAGATTGCCGAATTCAATCACCTGCCCTGCATCTACCTGGTCGACAGCGGCGGCGCCAACCTGCCCAACCAGGATGAGGTCTTCCCCGACCGCGACCACTTCGGCCGCATCTTCTACAACCAGGCCAACCTGTCGGCCAAGGGCATTGCGCAGATCGCCGTAGTGATGGGTTCCTGCACCGCAGGCGGTGCCTATGTACCGGCCATGAGCGATGAGTCCATCATCGTCAAGGAACAGGCCACCATCTTCCTGGCCGGGCCACCGCTGGTCAAGGCGGCCACCGGTGAAGTGGTGACGGCTGAAGAACTGGGCGGCGGCGACGTCCATACGCGCCTCTCGGGCGTGGCCGATCACCTGGCCCAGGATGACACCCACGCCCTGGCCATCGCGCGCAACATCGTCAGCCACCTCAACCGCCGCAAGCCGCAGCAGCTGGCCCTGCGCGAGAGCGTGGAACCGAAGTATCCGGCGCAGGAACTGTATGGCGTGATCCCCACCGATACGCGCAAGCCCTTCGACGTGCGCGAGGTCATCGCCCGCATCGTCGATGGCAGCGAGTTCGATGAATTCAAGGCGCGCTATGGCACCACGCTGGTGTGCGGCTTCGCGCACCTGCACGGCATGCCGGTGGGCATCATCGCCAACAACGGCATCCTGTTTTCGGAAGCGGCCGAGAAGGGCACGCACTTCATCGAACTGTGCTGCCAGCGCAAGATCCCGCTGATCTTCCTGCAGAACATTACCGGCTTCATGGTCGGCAAGAAGGCCGAGAACGAGGGCATTGCACGCCATGGTGCAAAAATGGTCACGGCCGTCTCCACCGCCAAAGTGCCCAAGCTCACCGTCATCATTGGCGGCAGTTTCGGTGCGGGCAACTATGGCATGTGCGGGCGCGCCTTCTCGCCGCGCTTCCTGTGGATGTGGCCCAATGCGCGCATCTCGGTGATGGGCGGCGAGCAGGCCGCCAGCGTGCTGGCCACCGTCAAGCGCGACGGCATCGAAACGCGCGGCGGCAGCTGGAGCGCAGAAGAGGAAGCCGCCTTCAAGGAGCCCATCCGCGCCCAATATGAAACCCAGGGCCATCCGTATTACGCCTCGGCGCGCCTGTGGGATGACGGCGTGATCGATCCTGCCGATACCCGCCAGGTATTGGCGCTGGGATTGTCCGCTGCCCTGAACGCCCCCATCGAAGAGACCCGATTCGGCGTCTTCCGCATCTGAAGCGCGCCACCGAGGAGACACCATGTTCACCAAGATCCTGATCGCCAATCGCGGCGAAATCGCCTGCCGCGTGGCCGCCACCGCCCGCCGCCTGGGTATCGCCACCGTGGCCGTGTATTCCGATGCCGACGCCCAGGCCAAGCACGTGGCCGCCTGTGACGAGAGCGTGCACCTGGGCCCGGCCCCGGCCAAGGAAAGCTATCTCTGCGCCGACAAGATCATCGCCGCCGCACTCGCCACCGGCGCCCAAGCGATCCACCCCGGCTACGGCTTCCTGTCGGAGAACGCCGGCTTCGCCCAGGCCTGCGCCGATGCCGGCCTGGTCTTCATCGGCCCGCCGGCCTCGGCCATCGAGGCCATGGGTTCCAAATCTGCGGCCAAGGCCTTGATGGAAAAAGCCGCCGTGCCGCTGGTGCCGGGCTATCACGGCCAGCGCCAGGAGAGCGATTTCCTGCGTACCGAAGCCGACCGCATCGGCTACCCGGTGCTGCTCAAGGCCAGCGCTGGTGGCGGTGGCAAGGGCATGCGCGTGGTCGAGCGCAGTGAAGATTTCGAGGCGGCACTGGCCTCCTGCAAGCGCGAGGCGATTTCCAGTTTCGGCGATGACCGCGTGCTGGTGGAGAAATACCTGACCCGTCCGCGCCATATCGAAATCCAGGTCTTTGCTGATGGCCACGGCCATTGCGTCTATCTCTTCGAGCGCGACTGCTCGGTGCAGCGCCGCCACCAGAAGGTGCTGGAAGAAGCCCCGGCCCCCGGCATGAGCTGCGGCCGCCGCGCCGCCATGGGCGAGGCAGCCGTCGCCGCTGCCCGTGCCGTCGGCTACGTCGGTGCCGGCACGGTGGAATTCATCGCCAACCAGGACGGCACTTTCTACTTCATGGAGATGAATACGCGCCTGCAAGTCGAGCACCCCGTCACGGAAATGATTACCGGACTGGACCTGGTGGAGTGGCAATTGCGCGTGGCATCGGGCGAGCCGCTGCCGCTGAAGCAGGAGCAGTTGCGCATCCAGGGCCACGCCATCGAGGCGCGCATCTATGCGGAGAATCCCGAGAAAGGTTTCCTCCCCGCCATCGGCACGCTCACCCGCATGCGCAGCGCCCCTGCGGTGGAATTCGCGCTGGCCGCACCCGGTGCCACGCAACCGGCGGCCGTGCGCATCGATGCCGGTGTGCGCGAGGGCGATGCCATCTCGCCCTTCTATGATCCGATGATCGCCAAGCTCATCGTCTGGGGCGCGGACCGTGACGCCGCCCTGCGCAACATGGCGCGTGCGCTGGCGCAGTACCAGGTGGTCGGGCTGGCAACCAACATCGGCTTCCTGCAGCGGCTGATCGCAGGCCAGGCATTTGCGACCGCCGATCTCGATACCGGCCTGATCGAACGTCACCGCGACGCGCTCTTCCCTGCCCCGATCGCACCCACAGCCGACACGCTGGCCCTGGCCACCGCAGCCCTGCTGAGACGGGAGCAGCGTAACCAGGACAGCCGCGACCCTTGGGCACAGACCAGTGGCTGGCGTCTCAATACCCGCCTGCAGCGCCGCCTGAATTTCGAACATGACTCAGGCAACAACGAGGTCCGGATCGACTACGCCGGCGACGGCCGCCAATGGCAATTGCAGATCGGGGGCAACACGCACACGCTGGCCCTGCATGTGGCCAATACCGACAGCGTGCGCATCTCCCTGGACGGCCGCACCCTGCAAGCCGATGTGGCCTGGGAGGGCGAAGGGCTGCACCTCTTCGATGGCCGCAGCCAGCACAGCCTGCGCCTGCCCGACCCGATGGCCCACGCCGGCCACACCGAGGCCGAGGGCGGCCGCCTGACCGCGCCCATGCCCGGCAAGATCGTCGCGCTGCTGGTGGACCAGGGCGCGAGCGTCACGCAAGGCACGCCGCTGCTGATCATGGAAGCCATGAAGATGGAACACACCATCGCCGCCCCCTCGGCCGGCACCGTGGAAGCGCTGCGCTACGCGGTTGGCGACCAGGTGGCCGAAGGAGCGCAGCTGCTGGACTTCAAGGCCGCGTGAGCAGCGCGCCGTGAACACCTCCGCACTGCGCCTGCCACCCTCGCTGCACGTGCTGGAGCGGGGCTGGCTGTCATCCAACAACGTGCTGCTGTTCGGTCGCGATGAAGTCGCCATGATCGACAGCGGCTACGTTGCCCATGCCGAACAGACGCAGACACTGGTGCGCCACGTCCTGCACCAGCGCGGGCGTGAGCGGCTCGATGTGCTGCTCAATACCCATCTGCATTCCGACCACTGCGGCGGCAATGCCGCGCTCCACGCCGCCTATGGCTGCCGCATCGCCATCCCCGCCGCCGAGGATGACAAGGTGCGCCGCTGGGACGAAGACGCCCTGAGCTACCGCGCCACCGGCCAGCGTTGCCCGCGCTTTGCGCACGACCAGCTGGTGCGCAGCGGCGATGTGGTGCGCCTGGGAGACCTCGACTGGACCGCCCTGGCCGCACCGGGCCACGACCCGCATGCGCTGCTGCTGTATTGCGCGCAGGAGGGTGTGCTGATCTCGGCCGATGCCTTGTGGCGCAATGGCTTCGGGATCATCTTTCCGGAGCTGGATGGCGAATCCGGTTTCGAGGAGGCGCGCGCCACGCTGGAACTGATCCGCAGCCTCGATGTGCGCACCGTCATCCCCGGCCATGGCGCGCCCTTCAGCGAGGTGGGCGATGCATTGGAGAAGGCCTTCTCGCGGCTGGATTATCTGCAGGCCGATCCACTGCGCAATGCGCACAATGGCATCAAGGTCCTGGTGAAATTCCTGCTGCTGGAACGTGGCCGGATTGCACTGGCGGACTTGCCGGCGATGATGCGGGAGATTCCCTTGCTGCGCATCACCAATGCCCGCTTCCTGCAGATGGAGGATGCGGCCCTGGCCGACTGGTGCGTGGTGCAACTGCAGAAGGCGGGAGCGGCGGCCAGCGATGGCGTGTTCCTGCTGGATCGCTGAATGCGGGCCTGCGCGGCAGAGGGGGCGGGGGTGCTGTTATCATTTCCGGCTTGTCCTGCTGCCGGCCTTGCGCCTACTTGATATCGCCATGAACGAACCTGCTGCCGCCCTGCCCTCTTCCGCCCAACGCGTTGCCGACCTGCTGGCGGCGATGGGCCATGACAAACCGGTCACGATGCTGCCCTCGACCGGCCGCACCTCGGCTGAAGCCGCTGCTGCCGTGGGCTGCAGCGTGGCCGAGATCGCCAAGTCCATCATCTTCCGGCGCGTGGCTGACGGTGCGCCCGTGCTGGTCATTGCCAGCGGTGCCAACCGGGTGGACGAAGCCAAAGTCACCGCCCTGACCGGCCCGCTCGGCAAGGCCGATGCCAAGTTCGTGCGCGACACGACCGGTTATGCCATCGGTGGCGTCTGCCCCATTGGCCACGTGATCAAGCCGGTGATGCTGATCGACCGTGACCTGTTCAACTTTGACAGTGTCTGGGCGGCGGCCGGCCATCCGCATGCCGTCTTCAACCTCACGGCCGCGCAGCTGGAGAAGATGACCGGCGGCACGGTGGCCGATGTGCGCCTCGATGCCGCGCCAGCGGCCAGCTGAACTGTTCGACAGCCATCCACGCATTACAACAACCCCAACGGAGACCCGCATGATGAGCCTGCCCAAGAAAGTGAAGATCGTTGAAGTCGGACCGCGCGACGGTTTGCAGAACGAGAAGGAAACCATTTCCGCCGAGGTCAAGATCGAGCTGGTCAACCGGCTTTCGGCGGCGGGTTTTCCGAATGTGGAGGCGGCTTCTTTCGTCTCGCCCAAGTGGGTGCCGCAGATGGCGACCTCCAGCGAGGTCATGCATGGCATCACGCGCAAGCCGGGCGTGGTGTATTCGGCGCTGGTGCCGAACATGAAGGGCTTTGAGGCGGCGCTGGAGGCGGGGGTGGATGAGGTGGTGATTTTCGGCGCGGCCTCTGAGGCGTTCTCGCAGAAGAACATCAATTGCTCCATTGCCGAATCCATCGAACGTTTTGCCGAAGTGGCCAAGGCCGCCAAGGACCATCGCAAGCGCCTGCGTGCGGCGGTGAGTTGTGCGTTTGGTTGTCCGTACCAGGGGGAAGTCCCGCTGGAGGCGGTGGCCGACGTGGTGCGGCGGTTCCGCGAGCTGGGCTGTGACGAGATCGATATTGCCGACACCATCGGCGTAGCCACGCCGGGCAAGGTGCGGCCTGTGATGGAGACGGCGATCCGTGAATTCCATATCGAAGGTTTGTCGGGTCACTTCCACGATACTTATGGACAGGCGCTGGCCAATATCTATGCCAGTCTGCAGGCGGGGATCAGCATCTATCACGCGTCGGTGGCGGGGCTGGGGGGATGTCCGTATGCCAAGGGCGCGACTGGCAATGTGGCGACCGAGGATGTGCTGTACATGATGAACGGGCTTGGAATCGAGACCGGGATTGACCTGGATGCGGTGGCCGAGGCGGGGCAGTTCATCTCGCAGCAGCTGGGGCGCAAGTCGGTGAGCAGGGTGGGGAATGCGTTGGCGGCTAAGCGGGTGGGGTGAGGG
>NZ_VSWE01000034.1:0-18195 GCF_009668275.1 Herbaspirillum sp. CAH-3
AAACTGGACTTAAGCCCTCTGAGCCCACCCCCAAAAGCATCTCTGCTCAGAGGGCTATTTTTCCCTTCTGCTTGCCAGATGGAGATACTGATGCCATTTTATGAAACGTCCCGAAGTGATTCGAATTTTCTCTTTCAACTTCGATACTCTAAAAATGCGAGGGGATGGTCATTAAATCGGATGCAGATAATCAAAGATTATGAGACGCTTTACTCGCAGGTTCTCGAAGAGAATTATTCCAGAACAGAAGCTCTCGCCATTGCATATGGGATTAATAGATGTGAATCTTTTGTCAGGGCAATTTCGGTTCGCAAGGTGTGAGTTAGCTACATACAATCAAACTCGACGGCGTTTGCAGCTATCGTCTTGGCAACCTGTTTTGCTAAACGCCCCACAATGTTCGATATAGAACATATAGAAATTCTTCTGTTCGTACTGCTCTAGGGTATAAGAGCTCCAATGATCCCTAAACTGACTGAATTTCCTATGCCCAGCTCGGAATTACCTCAAAAGAACCGTTTGCTGGCAGCTCTAACTCCAGATGTATTCCAACGCATCCAGCCCCAACTGGAGTGGGTCTCCCTTCCCTTAGCCACAGTTCTGTATGAGTCGGGGGATAAGCTCCAGCATGTCTACTTTCCCACTGACTCGATAGTGTCCTTGCTTTATGTCATGGAAAATGGTGCCTCTGCGGAGATTTCTGTGGTGGGCAATGACGGCTTTGTGGGTATCGCCATATTGATGGGAGGAGAAAGTACCCCTAGCAGAGCGGTCGTACAAAGCGGCGGCGGGGCCTATCGCCTGTCCGCTAGGAGATTCAAGGAAGAATTTCACCAGAACATTCAATTTCTTCATCTCATGTTGCGTTACAGTCAGGCACTTTTGACCCAGATGGCCCAGACTGCCGTTTGCAATCGACACCACTCCATTGATCAGCAGTTGTGTCGATGGTTACTGCTTTCACTGGACCGTCTCTCGGGAAATCAACTGATCATGACGCAAGAGCTTATTGCCAATATGTTGGGGGTACGACGGGAAGGCGTAACCGAAGCGGCTGGAAAACTACAAAAAGATGGTGTGATCGAATACAGCAGAGGACATTTGACCGTACTTAAACGACAGAGATTGGAAGAGCTTTGCTGCGAGTGCTATGCAGTTGTTAGAGACGAGACAAATCGTCTTTTCCCGTATACGTGCTTTGACAAATAATCCTAGTTTTATAGGATCTTCGTTGCGTCTTACCATCGACGTCAATGTTTCATCTTTAATTCTATGAATGGGAAGGAATGCTAGCCGATACAGAAATTGTTAAAGCCAGGATCACTCAATCAGAGGTGGAGGCCGCCGCCTTAAAGATCCATCAAATTTTAAGTGCCCCGTTCTCGGACTTATCGTTTGGGGAAATTGTGTTTTTACCTGGCACCGAAAAATATGACCTGATAATGAAAGGATACTTCGGCATGATTAATGTTAGATTTTCCTTCGGCCGTACAAGGATAGGGGGACGTATTCGTTATGCAGGACAATATCGGTTTCTGTTTGTTGAACCGGACGGGGCTCAAAGAACACTGACAAGCTTCAAGTTTGATTCCATAGGAAGGGTATTGGATTTTGTGGAACTACCTAATCTTCTGAAGTTGAATCCAGAAAATAGCGGCCATGCCAAGTCCTTAATTTTGAACAAGGTAATTGGAGAGTGGGTTCGGTCAATTCCCTCGCTCAGATAAAGCAGCTTTTTGATTTTCTCGCAAACTCCCTCTTTCCATTTATTGGCGAAGAGCCAGGCCAGATGGCGACGTTCTAACAGATCACAAGGTTTAGTTCGATGCGCTCGAGGCCAAGCTGCCTGATCGGCGGCAGATGCCCAATAACAAGAGGATCAATCATTGCGGGTTACCTCCCGACTGATCGGGGAAATTGAATGGTTCAAATTCCTGGCGATAACTCGCACTCGGCGCTTGCTTCAACGCAGACTCTACCTCCTTCGACTTGCCACCGCGCGACACATGCCCGTACAGAAATTCCCGCATATGACAATTGATGATCCGCGCAAGCACTTCCCAACCATCGCGTGCCCTTAAGAGGCGGCATAGATCAGTTGCCTAACGCTGCATTAGCCCTCTGGCCAATAATGGTAAGGCCCGCTCTGACGGACGGAAACAGAAATTTTCCTAACGCGCGGGAACGCCGCCCTGATGGTTCCTATGCCTTCAGAGGCTGCGCGTGGATGGCAGGAGGAAGCTTGGAGTAATTGTAATAAATGCAATTATTTTGTCTTTTTTAGCCCGGCGCGCGCGGTTGCCCCCACCCCGCGCCTGCCCGCTAAATAGGTCGGTTTTGACTCAAATTTGCGTCGCCCGCCGGGGCATGTCCGGTCTAGCACGGCCGCCTAACAGACGTACGTCAAATCTGACGCATTTTGACGCACTTAGGACGCTTTTTTCACGGTTGGACATCTCTCGAAACACGGTTCGTCGCTATATCCGATCCGGAGCGATCGAGCCATCCTACTCATCCAGGCGATCATCCAGTGCCCTAGATGAATTCGCGCCTCGACTTTCAGCCTGGCTCAGCGCCGAGGCGGTCAAATCGCGCAAGCAGAGACGAACCCTGAAACAGATGTTCCTGGACTTGAGGGAGCTGGGATATGAAGGGTCGTACGACCGTGTGGCAGCCTTTGGGATGCAATGGAAGGTGGGTCAAATGGAAAGGGTCAATTTAGCGCTGGGTCATTTCAGAGGTCAACTCGCCTCGCTGCTGCAGCTTGGCTAGGTCAAGGTTCAGCTCATCCCAGGTCACATAGACCCGACCTTCCTGAACGAACTTCTGTTTGTATTCACCGTGCGAGCCTGCACGAATCAGCCAAATCGCCATGCTTGCTCCAGCTCCTATCCTTCAGTCAGCGTTGCAGCAGCTGGAATGATCAGCAGGAGCTCTGAGTCATCAACCATGCGGTACACCGGCCGATTTCCAGACAAGCGCTCGCTCTGATCCAAGATGATCTGAACACCCTCACCACGCTTGTCCATCATGGCACTGCGATCGGTGATCGCTCTGTCGGGCTCCGGTAATTGGCACTTGGCCAGCAGGCTGGTGATGGCCTCGTTTCGCGCGGCTTGACGGTAGGGAAGGCTATCCACAGTCATTGTGTTTGGAATGGCGCCTGGCGAAGACAACTCCAGCCGATCTGAAAACATCCGAAGTCGAATCTTGGCGCCATGTATTGAGTAGTCCCGGTGCGCAACAGCATTGACCAGCGCTTCGAAGACAGCCGTCATGTCGTACTGGGGCAGATCGTGTCGTCCCTCGTCTTTCGTTGCATAGACTTGCATGTTCTTTCTAACAAAGTGGCAAGCTGCCAACACCTGGGCATCAAGTGGCCCAATGATGTCCTGGGCATCGAGCTGATAGGCCGAGTCACCCTGCGGCAGTACCTCGGTGCCACGGTAAGCCACGGCTTGAATGAACGCATTCGGCAACCACCGGCGAGGATCGGCACTGGCCATCAGTACGCCGGCAATGGTCGGCCGAATTGCTTTGTCGGCATCGGGGCGCGCCATGGCCAGTTTGTCCAGCAGCACCTCGCGCGTATCTTGCACGCGAGGACTGGCAAAACGTTGCCAGAGGTCATCTGCAAGGTCATCGAGCGTGGCGCCAGGCACCGGCTGCTCGTCGAAGCGGATGATGCGCGCCTGGCTGCGTTGCTGGAAGAGACGCGCCAGATAGTCCGGTGCCATCTCGCGCTTGGCACTGCCCACGCGGTGCAAATAGCCACCAGGGCTTCTATGCACGAACAGACTGCCCGTGACATCGATCTTTAGCACCGGCAACTGCTCGCCGGAACTACTGGGTAGATTCAGCCGCTCGATCACTGGTGCGAGCGACGGGGTGATGCTGTCCAGGCAAATCTGCCGGACGAAGTCCTCCACCAGGTCGAGACGCTCAATCGGAATACCGAGCACTTCACGGGTGTCGTCCACGCCTAGCACACACACACCACCGCGACTGTTGGCGAATGCAGCAAGCTCATCGGCGAGCGAGTCTCTATGCGGAGCCGACACCCTCTGACCAGCAAAGCGGACTTCCTTCAACTCCAGATAGGAGTCCTCTCCCAAGCGAATCTTGTCGATCAAGTCCGCGATGTTGTCGAACATGTCAAGCCTCTCTTCCTAGGCGTTGGTAACGCCGTTCAAACGCTTCTTCGCCGCCTTCCATCACTTGGCAGACTTCGCGGCGCATAGCCTGATCCTGCAACGAGCCGGTTTGCTTCACATGGCACTGGTGGTTGAAGTCCAGTACGTGGATCAACTCTGCATCGCCATTGACCACGATGTTAGGGTTGTGGGTCACGATGATGAGCTGGCGGCGCAGCTTGTTACTGCGGATTTGTTGCACGACCAATCCGTAGATCAGGTGGTTATCCAGGTCATCTTCTGGCTGGTCGAGCACCAAGGGTTCAGTGCCGTGCGCCAGCAGGAAGGCCAGCATGGCCGCCGCGCGTTGGCCGGCGGAAGCCTGGCCGATGGACTGAAAGTCCCGCCCGTCTCCCTTGCGGCTGTACTCCACCTGCATACCGTCTTCGGGGAACCAGCACAGGATGTGATCGATGAACTCCGGGCGCTTGTCGGCTTCTGCTTTCAAGAACTTGTTGAACCAGCCTCCAAACTCAGCCTCGCCACGGCAAGCTTGCAACAGGCGTTTTTTCTGAGTCAGCAGTGCCTGCTCGAAGGCCGCTGTGTCCCACTCGCCCGGCTGCTCGACCAGATCAACCGTGCCCAGCAGATCAGCCACGAGGCCTTTGGGGGATGTCCCCTCTTGCTCCTGATATAGGTCGTCTACGTACTTGCCTTCAGCCGCCCCGAGCACATCCCGCAGAGAGCGCTCTATACCCTGCGCGTCCCGGCTGTACGGAATCAGTTCGATACGCACAAAGGGATTGCCTTGCAGCGTCGCCTGTAGAAACACACTGCGCTGGGCACTGATGGCACGGCGGGTTGATTGCACCTGCTCCAACAGCGACTTGGCCTTCTCGCGCAACTCGATGTGCTGCTTCTGCAAGGCTTCCAGCTTCTTCAACTCGGTTTCCAGGCGCTGCTTCTCTTGCACCAGGCGACCATACTCGCTGGGATCGCTGACGCCTTGTTGCTGCAAGTCAGCCTTGAGCTGCTCGTAAGCCGCCTTGGCCGTGCCGATCCGCGCAAACCAGGGCGAAGCCTCCAGTTCTCCCCTCAGGGCTTGCCCGCGTTCCTGCATCGCGGTTGCCGCACTCTCAACTTCCTGCCGTGCTTTGGTGACCGCAGCGTGCAACGCCTGGACAGCGCTCAGTGCCGGGCTGTCCTCGGCGGCATCGAACAAGCCATCCGGCAAGTCTTCGGCCAACAGGTCGGAGGCAAATGCTTTCATGCGCATCGCCAGTTCAGCGGAAGCTTCAAACTGGCGTTCCAGCTCGCGGCTTTGCCGACTGGTGCGCTGGTAGTTCTTCAGCACTAGCGCATGGTCCGCGCCTTCAAAGCGGGCCAGCTTGCGCTGCACATCCTGAAGGGCAAGCGTCAGCGTTTCGCGCCCTTGCAGCTTGCCATTCAGCTCGCGCAGTTGCGCCCGCGCGGCCAGGAACGCACGCTTGGCTTCGTCAAAGGCTGTCTGTTGCGATTGCGTGCTTGCTGCATCGTCGATGACCTTCAGCAGAGCTTGCTGGCTGTCGGCAGCCAGCGCCGCAATCTGCCCTTGGCTGAACAGGCGCACCGGAAATCGTTGTGTCGTGATGGCTTGGCCGGACGAGGGCTTGAAGCCACCCGTGGCAGGGTCCAATTCTTCCACCGCGTGGCCTTGTCCATCTTGTCGCCAGATCAGGCGGTAGGGTGTGCCGTCGCGCTGCACTTGTACGGTGATGATGGTGTCAGCCCTGAGTCCGCCTTCGTCAGTGCGGCTCTTGGCGACCTTATCGAAGCGGTTAAAAGTCTGACCTGCCTCCGAGGTGGCCGAAAGCTCCTTCTCGCGCCGATAGGCAAGACGCAGGGCATGCACGATGGTCGATTTGCCTGTGCCACGACCACCGATCAAGGTATTGAAGTACGGATTGAGTGGCAGCTTGGCAGGCTGCCTGCCGCGCCCCATGTAGCGAGCGTCGCGGATCTCAATCGACTCAATGAAGTGCTCGGGCGTATTGAATGGCGCAAAACCAATGCTTTCGTCGCTGCGCCTAACGGAGACCTCCTGCCCATCCAGCAACGCAAGACGCAAGCCTTCCAGGCTAGGCCGGGCCATCTTGATCCAGGTGTAGCGAGAACCGGGAACGGCTGCTCCTTGGAAGCTGTGGCAATCGCTGCCCACCACGCTGGCAAATCGAGGCTTCAGTTCGTCCAACACCGTGGGCTTGGGGCTGATGGAGGTCGTCCACTCCAGCGCCAGAATCCCGGCTTCGTTCATGACCTGCCTGACTGTGTTGGTATCGATCAGGCATTTGCGTGTACCGGGCTCGACCTGCAGCAGCCCCTTGTCGCTATCGACGTGTGCCGGAATGGCCAGGCCGTCTGCGGCCAGCACACGCTCGACCACCCTGGCGGCCCCCTCGCGGGTAACGCCATCGCTGTCACCACGCGTTCCTTCGTAGTCCACCCTCGCCAGCAGATCGCTGATGGTCTGGCTGGTTGCGGACGGGTCGAAGATCGCAAGAAGATGAAAGCCTCCTTGCACCGAGATTTCTACTCCTGGGAACAGGTGCAGTTCGCGGAATCCGGCACGCGGCGAGCCCGCATCGGCCTCTTGCTTCATCTCTGCATAGGCAGCCTTCAGCGAATCGATCCACTCGCCTGTGTTGTGGTCGGTGACGGCCACGCAGTCGATCCCGGCGGCCATGTACTTGAGCAGCCATTTTTGCGGCGTCAGCTCATCCGGCGTGCCGATGGCAGCCTGCCAGGCGCTCGTGTCCTTGGAGGCCGGCGTGTGGGTGTGGAAATCAAACTTCCACCAGCGTGCGCCGGGGTACGGCCAGGTTTGGCTCATGTTCTTCTCCTGATTGCGGCCATCACTCCTCCGCCTTGGTTTGAAGCACTTGCATCAGCGCCTCTACCTCGCCCCGGAACGGACTGGCGTCGAATTCGCTTCCTTCACCGGTTCATCTTGACGATCCAGCTTCAGGTCGTGCGCTCGGGCGTACTCCAGCACCATGATTTCGATCATCGATGCTACCGACCGGCGCTCGCGATCAGCCGCCAAACGCAATAGCTGCTTGATCTCGGCAGAGGTACGGATAGACAGGGTTTCGTGCTTTAGGCGTGACATGGCATCGTCTCGTCAATGATGTGCTGCAAATGTACTGCATTTCGCACAAAATTGACAGAGACTGAGCTTGCTCAGGGCAATCGTGTCACTGTCATCGCCTTATGTTGAGTTGCATCTAAAACTGGCCCACTTCGCCGGAAATTTGCATCCTAAGTTGACCCATGTTTAGACCACAATCCTGCTCATGACAGCGAGCGGGAGAACGGAGTGATAGACGTGGCCCTACTTGGAATTATTCGGAGCTGGTACATCCGCGATCGCATCTCGATCAGGGAAATCTCCCGCCGGCTGGACATCTCTCGAAACACGGTTCGTCGCTATATCCGATCCGGAGCGATCGAGCCATCCTGCCCATCCAGGCGGTCATCCAGTGCCCTAGATGAATTCGCGCCTCGACTTTCAGCCTGGCTCAGCGCCGAGGCGGTCAAATTGCGCAAGCAGAGACGAACCCTGAAACAGATGTTCCTGGACTTGAGGGAGTTGGGATATGAAGGGTCGTACGACCGTGTGGCAGCCTTTGGGATGCAATGGAAGGTGGGTCAAATGGAAAGGGTCAATTCTGCGAGCAAATCAGCAGACGGCGTTGCTGAGGGCAATTAAGATTCGCTCTGTCGTCATCCTCATCCCAAGGGTGGGCTACGATGTAAATCTTTGGCTCGGATCTGCGTATATCTCGCGAGCATTTTCCAATCCCTGTGCCCAGATACCAGAGCGACCTGCTCAATGCTGTAACCCTGCTCAAAGAGGCGTGATACTCCCTCATGCCTCAAGTCGTGAAACCTTAAATCTTCGATCCCCAGTGATTTGCAAGCACGTGGAAAGAGGCTACTTACCGTCCCCTCCGTGACGGGGAAAATCCGTTCTTCCTTGTCAATCTTTGGTTGCCGCTTGATGATCGCGAAGGCGTCGCCTAGAAGTGGCACCTCTTGATCGTTCCCAATCTTAGTGCGAGGGTGCTTTCGATTTCTGATTATGATGGTCCGATCCTGTTCGTTCAGGTCGGCCCATCTAAGGTTGATGATCTCGCTCAAGCGCATGGCGGTGTCGACTGCGAATGCAATAAGATCGGACATGGGTACCTTTTGCCGGACCTTAACCGCAAACCAAGTGCTGATGTTCCCCAGCTCTATCTTCGTTGGCCGCCTGGTGCGCTCTTTTGACCTGGTCGACAAGCCGATGTGATCCATATAGGCTCGCGCTTGGGCGATTGCGTCCAGATTGACCGGCCAGCGCCAGATGTTCTTTGCTGCCTTCAGGATGCTGCTTAGATATGTCAGGTCAATGGCAATCGTAACGCCGCCTGCACCGGCACCCTTTCGTTCCTTTACGTAATCGATCAGTGCGTCCCCTGTCAGCTCCGGCATGGTCAGCTTGCCGAGGTAACGTTTCAAAGTTGCCAATACTGCCTTTTTGTTTTTGCCCAACGGTTTAACCTGGGTCTGCTCCTCTACATAGCGGTCAATAGCGGCGCTGAGGGTCTTGTCTGCTATGATACGGACGTCCTGAAATTTGAGCGCCCGCATGTCGGCTTCCTGCCGCGAAGCCCAATCTTGTGCCTGCGCCTTTGTGTCGAACATCTCGCTCTGCGCGGGAAATCCCTTCCTCCGAATCCTCGCACGCCAACGCTTGCCAATTTTCTGGAATGTCGCCATCTGTTTTTTGTCCAATTTTTGTCCAATGGCGAATGATAAACCATTTATTTTCGTGAAATATCGTGAAGTGTGAAGTGGTCAATAAGGCGGCGGAAAGCCGCGTCAGTGCTGGAACTAGCCCGAGTTTGCCGGCTCGAACGATTTCGGTCGCCCCCATGATGGATTGGACCGACCGCCACTGCCGCGTCTTCCATCGCCAGATCACGCGCCACACCTGGCTCTACACCGAGATGGTCACCACCGGTGCGCTGCTGCATGGGGATGTGCCGCGCCACCTGGATTTCGACGAGCAGGAACACCCGGTGGCCCTGCAACTGGGCGGCAGCGAGCCGGCTGACCTGGCGCACAGCGCCAAGCTGGGCGAGCAATGGGGCTATGATGAGATCAACCTGAACTGCGGCTGCCCGTCCGAGCGCGTCCAGAAGGGCGCCTTCGGTGCCTGCCTCATGGGCGAGCCCACGCTGGTGGCCGATTGCGTCAAGGCCATGCGGGATGCGGTGTCCATCGACGTGACCGTGAAGCACCGCATCGGCATCGATGACGTGCAATCCTATGATTTCGTCCGCGATTTCGTCGGCCAGATCGCCGAGGCCGGCTGCAAGACCTTCATCGTGCATGCCCGCAATGCCATCCTCAAGGGCCTGAGCCCCAAGGAGAACCGCGAGATCCCGCCGCTGAAGTACCACTACGCCTATCAGCTGAAGCAGGATTTCCCCGGCCTGGAAATCCTCATCAACGGCGGCATCAAGACCCTGTCCGAGATCGATGAACACTTGAAGCACGTAGACGGCGTGATGCTGGGCCGCGAGGCGTATCACAACCCCTACCTGATGGCGAACTTTGACGCCCGCTACTACGGCGACCTGGAGGGTGGCCGCCAGCCCAGCCGCAGCGAGGTGATCGAGGCCATGTTGCCCTACATCAAGCGCCAGCTGGAATTGCACGGCGACAATGGCCGCGGTCTGCGCTTGAACAGCATCACCCGCCACATGCTGGGCCTGTTGACCGGCATGCCCGGCGCACGCGCCTTCCGCCAGACCTTGTCCGACTCCAAGCGCCTGGCGCTGGGCGACCCGGCGCTGCTGTTGGAAGCCCTGCAACGGTCCCGGGCCACACAAGCGGCGCAAATGGCCTCATTGGCGTAATTGGCCAGCGGAGCAGGCCCGCTATCCTTTAAAATAGCGGGTTCCAATTGGGAAAAGAGCGCGAACATGCCACTTGCTACAACCGAAGAAATCGTCGCCGAACTCCGTGCCGGACGCATGGTGATCCTGGTCGACGAAGAAGACCGTGAAAACGAAGGCGACCTGGTGCTGGCCACCGACTTCGTCACCCCCGAAGCCATCAATTTCATGGTCACGCATGCGCGCGGCCTGGTCTGCCTGACGCTGACCGAAGAACACGTGGACCAGCTCGACCTGCCGCTCATGGCCAGCCGCAACGGCACGGCCTACGGCACCAATTTCACCGTCTCCATCGAAGCCGCCGAAGGCGTGACCACCGGCATCTCCGCCGCCGACCGTGCGCGCACCATCCAGGTGGCCGCATCCAAGGGCGCCAAGCCCTCGGACCTGGTGCAGCCAGGCCACATCTTCCCGCTGCGCGCGCAAAAGGGCGGGGTGCTCATGCGCGCCGGCCACACCGAAGCCGGTTGCGACCTCACCGCGATGGCAGGACTCACCCCGGCCTCGGTGATCTGCGAAATCCTGAAGGAAGACGGCACCATGGCCCGCCTGCCGGACCTGCTGGAGTTCGCTGAAAAGCACAAACTGAAGATCGGTACCATCGCCGACCTGATCCATTACCGCAGCCGCAACGAAAGCATCATCGAACGCGTGGCCGAGCGCGAGATGCAGACCGCACACGGCCGCTTCAAGGCCATCGCCTATCGCGACACGCCCTCGGGCGGTGCCCACCTGGCGCTGGTGCACGGCGACATCCAGCCCGGCCGCGAAACCCTGGTGCGCGTGCACCAGCCGGTGTCCATCCTGGACCTGCTCGAAGCCGGCGTGACCACCCACTCCTGGAACCTGGCCGCGGCCATGCAGGCCGTGCAGGCGGCCGAGTCGGGCGTGATCGTGCTGCTCAACTGTGAAGAATCGGCGCAGCAGATGTTTGACCAGTTTGGCGCCCTCAACAAGGTCGGCACGCCCGCCGCTGCCAAGCCGTCCCGCGCCGACCGCATGGACCTGCGCACCTACGGTATCGGCGCGCAGATCCTCAAGGATCTCAATGTGTGCAAGATGAAGCTGCTGGCCAGCCCCCGCAAGATGCCCTCGATGACCGGCTTCCAGCTCGAAGTGACCGGTTACCAGGCACGCGAAGCCAGCTGAGCAGGCGCACGCAATTCGTCACAAGCACTACGCAACAAGCAATTACGCAAGTCAACCTATCAAGAAGGAACAGCCATGACCATCGGAACCTATGAACCAGACTTCAGTGGCGAAAGCTTGCGCATCGGTATCGTCCAGGCGCGCTTCAACGAAGATGTCTGCCACGGCCTGCTGGCGGCCTGCCTGGCTGAACTGAAGCACCTGGGCGTGGCCGACGAGGACATCCTGCACGTGACCGTGCCCGGCGCCCTGGAAATCCCCCTGGCACTGCAGAAGATGGCCGAGACCGAGCAGTTCGATGCCCTGATCGCCCTGGGCGCCGTCATCCGTGGCGAGACCTATCACTTCGAGCTGGTCTCCAACGAATCCGGTGCAGGCATCACCCGCATCGGCCTGGACTTTGGCCTGCCCATCGCCAATGCCGTGCTGACCACCGAGAATGACGAGCAAGCCGAAGTCCGCATGGCCGAAAAGGGCGCTGACGCGGCCCGCGTGGCGGTGGAGATGGCCAACCTGTCCATCGTGCTGGAAGAACTCGGCCAGGCCACCGAAGAAGAATAATTCATGGACTGCGGCGGGGTGCCTATCCCGCTGCCGTCCCGCCGGCGGGTGCCGGCACTCGCATTCCTTTGTTTCAGTTATCCAAGGCTCCGGCCGCATTCATCATGTCGAACAAAACTCCACACGCCAATTCGAACAAGAACCGCACCCCGCGTCATCGCGCGCGCGAGTTCGCGTTGCAGGGCTTGTACCAGTGGCTGCTCAACCACGAGCACGCGGGCGCCATCGAAGCCCACATCCGCGAAGCCCACGGGTTCGACAAGGCCGACGCCGAACACTTCGATACCCTGCTCAGCGGTGCCATCCGTGACGCCGACAAGCTGCGTGCTGCCCTGGCGCCGCTGATCGACCGTCCCATCAAGGAGCTCTCGCCGGTGGAGCACGCGGCCCTGCTCATCGGTGCCTACGAGCTGCAGAACCACATCGAGATCCCCTACAAGGTCGTCATCAACGAAGCCGTTGAACTGACCAAATCCTTCGGCGGCATCGACGGCCACAAGTACGTCAACGGCGTGCTCGACCGTTTCGCCGCCCAGGCGCGCGCTACCGAAGTAGAAGCTGCCGGCCGCCGCTGATCGCTGCCGGCCTGACGCTCTGCTCGTTTTTGGACGGCGCCGTTGGTTCGGACGCCGTCTTGTCTTTTTTGTCCCCGTTGTTTCCCTTTCCCAGTTGTCTGGAATTAGCGCATGAACCTGAATCAGCTTGCTTCACGTTTGCAGCACATCGCTCCCTTCCACGTGATGGAATTGTCCAAAAAGGCCGAGGTCCTGGCCCAGCAGGGACGCGACCTGATCCACATGGGCATCGGCGAGCCTGATTTCACCGCGCCGCCGGCCGTGGTCGAGGCCGCCACCCGCGCCATGGCCGAAGGCAAGATGCAGTACACCTCGGCTACCGGCCTGCCGGCCTTGCGCACGGCCATTTCGGATCACTATCGCAGCGTCTACGGACTGGAGATCGCGCCGGAACGCATCGTCATCACCGCCGGCGCTTCGGCAGCGCTGCTGCTGGCCTGTGCGGCGCTGGTCGAGCGTGACACCGAAGTCTTGATGCCCGACCCCAGCTATCCCTGCAACCGCCATTTCGTGGCGGCTTTCGAGGGACGCGCCAAGCTCATCGCCAGCGGTCCGGAACATCGTTTCCAGCTGTCGGCCCAGATGGTGCGCGAGCACTGGGGAGACAAGACGCGCGGCGTGCTGCTGGCCTCGCCTTCCAACCCTACCGGCACGTCCATCGTGCCTGAGGAATTGCGCGCGATCCTGGGCGAAGTGCGCCAGCGCGGCGGCTTTACCATCGTCGATGAGATCTACCAGGGCTTGTCCTATGATGGGGCGCCGTTCTCGGCGCTGTCGCTGGGCGAGGACGTGGTGGTCATCAACAGCTTCTCCAAGTATTTCAACATGACCGGCTGGCGCCTCGGTTGGCTGGTGCTGCCGCCGGCCCTGGTGCCGCAGGTCGAGAAACTGGCGCAGAACCTGTTGATCTGTGCGTCCTCGATTGCCCAGCATGCCGCTGTGGCCTGTTTCACGCCTGAAACCCTGGCCATTTACGAAGAACGCAAGGCCGAGTTCAAGCGCCGCCGCGACTACATCGTGCCGGCGCTGGAAAGCTTGGGCTTCACGGTGCCGGTGGTCCCCGACGGTGCCTTCTATGTTTACGCCGATTGCAGCGCGCTGTCCGACGATGCCGACCAGCTCAGCCTGGACATGCTCTACGAAGCTGGCGTGGTGCTGGTACCGGGGCTGGATTTCGGCCCCTTCACGGCGCGCCGCTACATCCGCCTGTCCTATGCGACGTCGATGGAAAAGCTGCAGGAAGCGGTGGCGCGGCTGCGGGTGTTCTTCGAAAGTCGCCGCAAGGCCGCTTGAGGCTGGAAACCAGGAGACGTAAAAAAAGGAGCCCGAGGGCTCCTTTTTTCATGCGTTCTGAATACCGGTAATATTCACATCGCAACACGCCAGTCTGCACAAACCTTGTTACAGGGCAGCGAGTTGTTCTTCCGTCTTGGGCTTGGCGGCCGAGGCGACGTTGTTGGCCGGGGCCTTGGGCTGTTCGGCGCTGGCCGAGACGGGCAGCTTGACGGTGGCCGTGGTGTAGATGGAGATGTTCTTGCCCATCGCCACTTGCTTCAGGTTCTGGTATTCGGACAGCACCTTGATGCCGTAGCCGCCATCATTGGCCATATCAGCTGCGCCCACGTAGCTCTTCAGGCCGGCTTCCACCGAACCGCCACGGGTGACATATTCCTTCAGGATCTGCGAACCGACACGGATGTTGGCCACCGGATTCAAGGCTGCCTTGATGCCGCCAAGTTCCTGGAATTTGTCGTGGTGCACCTTGGCCATCACCTGCATCAGTCCCTGCGCGCCCATCGGGCTTTCGGCGAAGGGATTGAAACGCGATTCGATGGCGATCACCGACAGGATCAACAGCGGATCGAGCTTGATGTCGCGTGCCGTCAGGTAGGCGGCCGACACCAGCATGTCAGCCGCGTCGCTGGCCACGCGATAGCGCTTGGCCAGCCAGTTGGTCACCAGCTTCTGCTGGCGCGGATTGCCGAGCAGCTGGCGTTCCTCCGGCGACAAGGCTTGGGTCGGAACCGCTGCCGGTGCCGTGGCTTGCTGCATCGAGCCCGCCGCAGCAGCGCCCGCCAGGGCACTGACGGTGGCCACCGGCGCGGTCGGGCCCATCAGCTCGGCCAGTGGCGGGGTGGTCGGTGCATCGGCTTCTGCGACCTCTTCAGTGGCATCCGAGAAGGGCGACATGCTGATGAGCTTGTCGGCCAGGTCGGGGTTGAAGAACATCAGGCCCAGTACGAACAGCGCGGCGATACCCAGGATCGTCAGCAGACGATGGGCGATGCCGAAAAATTGAGCAATGCGTGGGTTCCCGGAGAGATTCCGGAAATTCACGCGGCGAACCATCTGCGGGGCGCCCGCTAAAGGCGCCTCGGTAGCTTGGTTGGACATTGAACCTCCTGCATTATTGCGGCAAAAACAGGGCGCGCCTGGCCAAGAAGTGAAGACCAAACGGCTGAACTGTCGCTGCTGCAATCTATTACGTTACCGTCGCAAGGCGTTACGGCAAGGCCATCCGCGAGGCCTGCTGGCCCTGCCGTCGGATGGCATGTTTCGGGGGGTAGGGCTGACGCCCTGGACACACTTCTTGAGTTGCTGGGACCCCGGATCCCTGGATACCTTGCTAGGCTCGACTGTTTTCGATCAAGCCTCTACGAGCCCACGGCTCACCTCTTCGGTTTAGAGTGGGCGCATTGTAGAAGCCACTTTATATCGAGTCAATACTATGAAAATAGTTCTTTATAACTTTTGTGTATCATATTGCGCGTGGCCTTCCTTCAAAAATCAATAGAATCAAGCGTTTGCCGGGGTTACTTGAGCCGGCTGTGATGCAAAAAGAAATTTGTTAAAAAGTATGAAATACACTGATTTGCGCGATTTTATTTCCCAGTTGCAACAAAAAGGTGAGCTCAAGCGTGTCTCGCACCCGGTGTCGTCGCATCTGGAGATGACCGAAATCGCCGACCGCACCCTCCGGGCGGAAGGTCCGGCGCTCCTTTTTGAGCAGGTCGACAAGAAAAATATCCCGGTGTTGGCGAATCTTTTCGGTACACCCCATCGTGTTGCCTTGGGTATGGGGGCCGACAGCATCAGCGAACTGCGCCGCATCGGCCACCTGCTGGCGCGCCTGAAAGAGCCGGAGCCGCCCAAGGGCATCAAGGATGTGCTGGATCTGGGCGGGCTGGTGAAGTCGCTGTGGAACATGGCCCCCAAGGAGCGCGGTTCGGCGCCCTGCCAGGATGTGGTGTGGGAAGGCAGCGATGTCGACCTGTCGCGCCTGCCGATCCAGCATTGCTGGCCGGGAGATATTGCGCCGCTCATCACCTGGGGCCTGGTCATCACCAAAGGCCCGAACAAGAAGCGCCAGAACCTGGGCATCTATCGCCAGCAGGTACTGGGTCCGAACAAGGTCATCATGCGCTGGCTGGCCCATCGCGGCGGCGCGCTGGATTTCCGCGAGCACTGCATTGCCAACCCGGGCAAGCCGTATCCGATCGCCGTGGCCCTGGGTGCCGATCCCGCCACTATATTAGGTGCGGTCACGCCGGTGCCGGACAGCCTCTCCGAATACCAGTTCGCAGGCCTGCTGCGCGGCAGCCGCACCGAGCTGGTCAAGGCCAAAGGCAGTGATTTGCGCGTACCGGCTTCGGCCGAGATCGTGCTGGAAGGGCATATCTATCCGGATGAAAAACACGCCTCGGGCTTCGAGCATGCGCTGGAAGGTCCGTATGGCGATCACACTGGTTACTACAATGAGCAGGACTGGTTCCCGGTCTTCACCATCGACCGCATCACCATGCGGCGCGATGCCATCTATCACTCCACCTACACCGGCAAACCGCCGGATGAGCCGGCCGTGCTGGGGGTGGCGTTGAATGAAGTGTTCGTCCCGCTGCTGCAGAAGCAGTTCGCTGAAATCACCGATTTCTACCTGCCGCCGGAAGGATGCAGCTATCGCATGGCGGTAGTGCAGATGAAGAAATCTTACGCCGGCCACGCCAAGCGGGTCATGTTCGGGGTGTGGAGTTTCCTGCGCCAGTTCATGTACACCAAGTTCATCGTGGTGGTCGATGAGGATGTCGACATCCGCGACTGGAAGGAAGTGATCTGGGCCATCACCACCCGCGTGGACCCGGTGCGCGATACCGTCATGGTGGACAACACCCCCATCGATTACCTGGACTTCGCCTCGCCCGTCAGCGGGCTGGGCAGCAAGATGGGCATCGATGCCACCAACAAGTGGCCCGGTGAAACCAGCCGTGAATGGGGCACGCCCATCGTGATGAGCGACGATGTGAAGAAACGTGTCGATGCCATCTGGCAGGACCTGGGTATCTGAGCGGGCAGGGCGTGCGCTCGATTTGAAGCGCCCATCGCCGAAGTGAAGCTTCTGGCAAAAAGCCGCGTAAATTGTTTAGGCAATTTGCGCGGCTTTTCACTTTCTGATGCACTGCAATGATTTCTCTGGCGGCCAGTGTGTGATCTGGGATACAATGCACCCCGGCGGGCCCCTGCGCATTGTGGCATGGTCAACCTGGTCAGGTCGGGAACGAAGCAGCCACAGCCATTTCCCGCAAGTGCCGCAGACAAGGCTCGCCTCTTATCTCTCTTCTGCTTTTTCTGTTTTTTCTGTTGTTCCGGCAGGTCCTCCCTCTCGTTTCACCTCCCCAGATTTTTTCTTGTTGTCGGGCTGTTGCCTTCTCGCGCGATGCCATGAAAAAAGGCTGACGCGAACCTGCCGCATCAGCCTCCTGCAAAACCTCGCAGCGCTACCTGTTTTTACTCGTGCGGATCCAGCCGGTCGGCCAGGATCGCCGACACGCCCGTGAAGGCCGGATATTGCGCCGTGATCACATAGGTCGGAATGGCCTTGGTCAGCACCGACATGCGGCCCTTGTTCTCGAAGCGCGCGCGGAACGGCGAACGCGCGAAGTATTCGCCCAGGTGCGGCACCACGCCGCCACCAATATAGATGCCGCCGAGTGCACCCAGCGTCAGCGCCAGGTCGGCCGCAACGGTACCGAGCATGCTGCAGAACAGGTCCAGCGTTTCCAGGCAGACCGCATCGCCGTGCTTGAGTGCGCCGTCCACGATCTCGGCGGCCTTCAGTTCAGCAGCCGGATGACCATCGATGGCCAGCAGTGCACGATGGATGAATTCGAGACCGGGCCCCGAGACCAGGCGTTCAGCCGAGACGTGTTCATGGAATTGCCAGGCGTAGGCCAGCACCGCTGCTTCACGTGCATTGGCCGGGGCGAAGGCGACGTGGCCGCCTTCGCTGGCCAGCGGCAGCCAGTGGCCGCCACCGCGCACCAGGCCGCCCACTCCCAATCCGGTGCCGGCACCGACCAGACCGACCGGCTGGCCTGCCTTGGGCGCGCCCCCGCCGATCTGCTGCAGCTCGTCCGCACGCAATTGCGGCACCGCCATAGACAGTGCCGTGAAGTCATTGACCACCAGCAGCAAGTCGAAGCCCAGCAACTGGCGCGCCGCCTCGATGGAGAAGGCCCAGTCGTGGTTGGTCATCTTGATCTGGTCGCCTTGCACCGGATTGGCGATGGCCACCACCGCGTGTTTCACAGCGGGCTGGCCGGCCAGCTTCAGGTAGGCCTGCACGGCGTCGGTGAATTGCGGATAGTCGGCACCGCGCAGGACCTGCACCTGTTCTATCTGCCCGGGTGAAGTTTCCAGCGCAAAGCGGGCGTTGGTGCCGCCGATGTCAGCCAGCAGGCGCGGGCCGGCGGCGTGGGGGGGCTTGCTCGGGGAGGCAGGGGGGTCGTGCATCGTCGG
>NZ_VSWE01000035.1:0-16049 GCF_009668275.1 Herbaspirillum sp. CAH-3
GCAGGTTGGCGCGGACGGGGGAGGATGTGGCCAGCGTGTGCACCGCTCCCCCCATTGAACAGACCTATCAACCAGTCACTGCGCATCAGGACCAGAGCGCCCGCAGACTGGAGCGTTACCGCAGCCTCTACCGCTCGCTGCGCAGCGAGTTTGCGGCCTTCGCCGGGAAATAAGCTCGGGCTGGCTTACTGCTCTTCCTCACCCTGCTCCTTCTTGACCTCCGCAAACTTCGCCGCCATGGTCGGATTGCCGCGCGTGAGGCGCTTGATGGTCACATCCTGCGCCTTGTCATTGGCCAGCCGCAGGTTGCGGTCGGTGCCGAGCAGGGCTTCCTTGGTCTTCTGCAAGTGGTCGATGGACTTGTCAATCTCGTCGATGGCAGTCTGGAAGCGGCGCGAAGCCAGGTCGTAGTTCTTGGCGAAGGCCGCCTTGAAGGTGTCGAGCTCGGATTCGAAATTGGTGATGTCGATGTTCTGCGCCTTCACCACTGCAAGCTCATTCTTGTATTTCAGCGAATTGAGCGCGGCGTTCCTCAGCAGCGTGATAATGGGAATGAAGAACTGCGGACGTACCACGTACATCTTCGGGTAGCGGTGAAATACATCCACGATCCCCGTGTTGTACAGCTCGCTCTCCGGCTCCAGCAGCGAGACCAGCACGGCGTATTCGCAGCCCTTCTCCTGGCGGTCCTTGTCCAGTTCCTTGAGGAAATCTTCATTGCGATTCTTGGTCGCGGTGCGATCGCTCTCGTTCTTCATCTCGAACATGATGGAGACGATCTCGGTTCCCCCTTCATCGGTATCACGGAAGATGTAGTCACCCTTGCTGCCGCTGCGTGCATCGTTGTCCTTCTCGAAATACGCACGCGGGAAGGCGGTGGCGCGGATGCGGTTGAACTCCGTCTCGCAGTGCTGCTCCAGGGTCTCGCCCACCATCTTGGTGGAGAGCCGCGCCTTCATGTCGCGCAGGCGCTCGATCATGTCTTCGCGGTCCTTCAGCTGGGTCTCGTATTTGTCCTTCAGTGATTTCTCGGCCAGCTGCTTTTCCAGCTCGGCGTGCATCAGCTTGCTCTTGAGTTCGTCGCGCTGCTTCTCCACCGCGCCGACGGCTTCGTTGACGGCCAGCTTCTGGGTCAGGGCGATGGAATCCATCTTGGCTTTCAATGCCTGGATTTCGGCATCCTTCTCGCTGGCGGTCTGCTGCAGCTGCTGGGCCAGGCGCGCTTGAGCCAGTTGCTGGTCGGCGAGCTTTTCCTTCCTGGCCTGCTCCAGGTCGTGGGCCAGCTTGTCACGCTCGCGCTCCACGTTGGCCATGGCTTCGGCCACGGCCATCTTCTGCGCCATCTCGCCGGCTTCCAGGCGCGCTTTCAATTCCTGGATCTCGGCATCGCGGGCCGCGGCCGCCTTCTGCAACTCGGCTTCAGACTTGGCGCGCGCCAGTTCGATGGCGTTGCGCTTGTCCTGCTCGGCCAGTTCCAGGCGCTCATGCAATTGCTGCTCGAAGGCGCTGTCGCGCACTTGCGAGAGGATGTCGGCGTAACCGGCTTCATCAATCTTGAAAGCTTTGCCGCAGTGGGGGCAGATGATGTCGTGCATGGCTGTTGGGGTCCTGTTCTTGACGAATGGCCGCTAGCTTAACGGATCACGCCCGTCATGCAGAGAGAGAAAACGTGGAAAGAAAAACGGAAGAAAGCGCAGAAATGCGAAAAGCCCGCACAAGGCGGGCTTTTCTGAATTTGGTGGAAAGTGCAAGGTTTGAACTTGCGACCCCTGCAGTGTGAATGCAGTGCTCTACCACTGAGCTAACCTTCCGTACCTGACTGGCTTTTTGCTGCAGCGCCAATCGAGAAGCGAGATTATGCCAACGTTTTTCGGCCTGCGCAAGTGCTTCGTAAATAATTCTTCATTTTTTATCGACATCGCTGCCGGACGACGACAAAGCCCCCTGCACTGCCTAGCGTCAGGCCGCCTCTGCAGCCGCTTCCGGCGGCGGCGGTTCAAAGCGCCACACGCAGTTGCCACGCGCCTCCTTGTCGAGCTGGTTGAGCACGTCTTCGTGCAAACCCAGTTCTTCCTCGCTGGCCGCCACCACGATCACCTCCGCCAGCGGGGCCAGTTCCAGCTTGCCTTCGCCTTCGCTGACTTCTTCTTCGGCCCCCAGGTCCATGGTCAGCGAATTCTGGCCGCGCGTCATCGACAGATAGACTTCGGCCAGCAGCTCCGCATCCAGCAGTGCGCCGTGCAGCACGCGATGGGCGTTGGAAATGCCGTAACGGTCGCACAAGGCGTCGAGCGAATTGCGGCGGCCCGGGTGCAGCTCCTTGGCCATCTGCAACGAGTCCACCACGTCGGAAACGTGCTCCTTGAACGGTGGCAGGCCCAGCAAGGCCAGTTCCGCATCGAGGAAGCCGACGTCGAAGGGCGCGTTGTGGATGATGATCTGGGCCCCGCGCACATAGTCCAGGAACTCGGCGGCGATCTGCTTGAAGGTCGGCTTGTCGGCCAGGAATTCGGTGGTCAGGCCGTGGACGGCCAGCGCGCCTTCTTCGGAGTCACGCTCGGGATTGATGTAGAAGTGAAGGTTCTTGCCCGAAAGCTGGCGGTTGAGCACCTCCACACAACCGATTTCCAGGATGCGGTTGCCGTTGCGCGGCGAAAGGCCCGTGGTTTCGGTATCGAGGATGATCTGACGCATGCTTGCTCCTGCTGATATGGATGCTGCTAAAACACTGATATGAAAGAAAACGCCGGAACGGTCAGCCTATGCTGTCCACGCCCCGGTTGGCCAGCTGGTCGGCCCGTTCATTGCCGGCGTGGCCGTTGTGGCCGCGCACCCAGCGCCATTCCACCTGGTGCTGCTGCTGGGCGGCATCAAGCGCCTGCCACAGGTCGGCGTTCTTGACCGGCTCCTTGCTGGAGGTCTTCCAGCCACGCGCCTTCCAGCCGTGGATCCACTCGCTGATGCCCTTCTGCACGTACTGGCTGTCGGTATGCACCACCACTTCGCAGGGACGCTTGAGGGCGTTCAGGGCCTGGATCACCGCCATCAGTTCCATGCGGTTGTTCGTGGTGTTGGGCTCGCCACCGAAGATTTCCTTCTCCTTGCCACCGGCCACCAGCAACGCGCCCCAGCCACCACGGCCGGGATTGCCCTTGCAGGCGCCATCGGAATAAATCTCTACTTTGTCCATGCTCTTCACTTCAATCTGGTTGCACATGCACATTTGCGCATGACAGGCGGGCCGCGATGATACCTGATCGCGCCGACACGCCCTCGTTTCAATCGGTTTTGTGGATGCGGTTGGTCACCGGCACGCCGCGCGGGGCCTTGAGTTTCTGCCGTTGCAGGGCCGGGCCGATCAGGCGCATGCCGGGCACCCGCTTGATGGCCTGGACGATGTAGACCGCGCCGAAATACGGCCACCAGCGGTCGCCGGCCTTTTCCATGAAACCGAAGCGGTCCAGCCATTGCGCCGTCTCGCAAGGCGGCGCGTAGCAGCCGAAGTGGCCGCGGTTGACTTCCATGTTCAGCAGCTTCAGCCAGTCCTTCAGGCGCGGCAGGCGGATGAATTCACCATCCTGCGGCAGGAAGTGGGCACCGGTCAGGCGTCCGGCCACCTGGCGCATGCCCCACAGGCTGCTGGGATTGAAGCCGCAGATGATGACCTGTCCTTCCGGGATCAGCACCCGCTCCACCTCGCGCAGCACCTGGTGCGGTTCGGCGGCGAATTCCAGTACATGGGGCAGCACCACCAGGTCCAGGCTCTGGGTGGCAAAAGGCAGTTCGCCGAAATCCTGCGTCACTACCTGGGGAATTTCCAGCTCGGACTGCCCTTCCACCGGCATGCGGTTGTCGGCCAGCCAGCGATAGGGCATGCGGTTGGCCTGCAGGGCGTGGATCTGGGGGGAACCGATCTGCACGGCGTTGAATCCGAAGATGTCGGCCGTGAGCGCATTGAGGTGCTGCTGCTCCCACTGGCGCAGGTAATCGCCGATGGGCGTCTGCAACCAGGCGGCCAGGTCTATAATTTCCGCGTTGTTCGCAGTCACAGCAGTTTCAGCCTTGTCAGCCATCTCTTCTTTCGCGCCTCATGACCCAGCCAGCCAAGCCAGCTCAAGCAGATCAGAAAACTTCATTGGACGTCCTGGCCGTACCGGCGTTCGACGACAACTACCTGTGGATCATCCATGACGGGCGCCATGCCGCCGTGGTCGACCCCGGCGACGCGGTCCCCGTCCTGGCCGCATTGCAGGCCGAGGGCCTGACGTTGGCCGCTATTCTACTGACTCATCACCATGCTGACCATGTCGGCGGTGTGGTCGAGCTGGCGCGCAGCGCCGTGAGCGACGAATTCCCGGTCATCCCGGTCTACGGGCCGGCACGCGAGCAATCCCGCATCAAGGGGATGACGGTCCCGCTGCATGGGAACGACGAAGTGAAGATCCCTTCGCTCGGCCTGTCGCTGCAAGTCATTGACGTGCCCGGTCATACGCTGGGCCATATCGCGTATTACTCGCCGCAAGAGCAACTGGTGTTCTGTGGAGATACCCTCTTCGCCGGTGGTTGCGGCCGCCTCTTCGAAGGCACCCCGGCACAGATGGTGGAGTCACTGGCCAAGCTCAGCAGTCTGCCGGGCGATACGCGGGCGTACTGCGCCCACGAGTACACCCTCTCCAACCTCAAATTCGCGGCCGAGGTCGAGCCCGGCAATGCCGAGCTCAGCACCCGCATCCAGCGCGAGCGTGCCAAGCGGGACCAAGGGGAAGCGACGGTGCCGACCAGCATCGCCCTGGAGCGCGCCACCAATCCCTTCCTGCGCGCCAAAGAAAAAGAAATCCAGGAATCGCTGCAAAAGGCTGGCCGATTGACGGAGTTGAATGAAGTTAGCAGCTTTGCAGCCCTGCGCGAATGGAAAAATACCTACAGATAACGCCAAATTGAGGGCCAGTTAGCCGCAAAAACCAGCGAAATCAAGGACTTGGCTTTGTAACAGAGGCCAATTTCTGCTTGACTGGCGAAAAGGGTCTTCCGTACACTCCCTCAATTCCCCAAAATGGGCACCAGCGTTTTTACGAACTTTTACGAAACGCTGTCCTCTCTGCACCACGCCGGGGAAACTCGCAGCTTCCGACCTTGCATTACCGTCAACCTGCACGCGCCCGTGATCGGACTGATCCGGACTCCGCCGGCAGGAGGTGTTGAGCTTCATCACAGCTCTGCAACGGAAGCGCCGCACCCAACTTTTGCCTCTGGCACAGGATATCGCCCACATGCAGCGTACTTTGAAACAATTCGCCATTGCCGCCCTGTTCTGCGCTGGTACCCCGCTGCTCTCCCACGCCAACGATATCTCGATCTACCCCGCCCCCTTCAATGCGATCAATCCCGAACTGGCCGGCAATGCCCTGCCCGGGATGAATGACATCGACATCTGGACACGCATCCGCAAGGGCTTCGGGATTCCTGATCTGGACAATTCGCTGGTGGAGAGCCAGACCCAGTGGTACAGCTCCCGTCCCGACTATATCCAGCGCACTACGGTGCGCGCCTCGCGCTACCTGTTCCACGTCGTGCAGGAACTGGAAAAGCGCGGCATGCCCACCGAACTGGCGCTGCTGCCTTTCATCGAATCGGCCTTCAACCCGGAAGCCCTCTCCACCGCCAAGGCCGCCGGCATGTGGCAGTTCATTCCCTCCACCGGGCGTGACTACAACCTCAAGCAGAACATGTTCACCGACGAGCGCCGCGACGTGCTGGCCTCGACCGATGCCGCACTGACCTACCTGCAGAAGCTCTACGGCATGTTCGGCGACTGGCAGCTGGCACTGGCGGCCTACAACTGGGGCGAAGGCTCGGTGCAGCGCGCGGTGAACCGCAACCTGGCGGCCGGCCTGCCGATCGACTTCAATACGCTGTCGGCGCAGATGCCCAACGAGACCCGCAACTACGTGCCCAAGCTGCAGGCGGTCAAGAACATCATCGCCAACCCGGCCGCCTTCGACATCGCCCTGCCCAAGGTGGACAACCAGCCCTACTTCGTCACCATCGGCAAGACCCGCAACATCGACGTGAAGGTCGCCGCGCAACTGGCCGAGCTGTCGCTGGACGAGTTCAAGGCGCTGAACCCGCAATTCAACCGCCCCGTCATCATCGGCGGCGAAGACACCAAGATCCTGCTGCCGGAAAGCAATGCCGAGAAGTTCAAGTCCAACATGTCCAAGTGGACCCAGGCTTTCTCGACCTGGACGGCGCACACCGTCTCCAGCGCCCGCGAGCGCATAGAAACCATCGCCAGCAAGTTCGGTACCACGCCTGAAGTGATCCGCAGCGTCAACCAGATTCCGCCGCGCATGGTCCTCAAGGCCGGCTCCACCATCCTGGTGCCCAAGAACGAAGAAACCGCCTCGCTCGATACCGACCTGACCCCGGAGATCGCCGACAACGCCCGCCTGGCCATCGCACCGGATGTGCCGGAAAGCCGCCGCATCTACGTGAAGGCCGGCAAGCGCGACACCCTGGCCGGCATCGCCAGCCGTTACCGCGTGAGCGTGGCACAGATCAAGGAATGGAATGGCTTGAAGCGTGACACCCTGGCCGCCGGCCAGAGCCTTCAGCTGCAAGTGCCCAATACCGCGGCCCACGCTGCGCCCACCCGCGTAGCGGCGACCCACCACGCTGCCCCGGTACGCCGCCAGGTGGCCTCGGCCAAGGCCCCGGTACGCAAGGCTGCGCCGGCTCCGGCGCGCAAGGTCGCCGGCAAGCCGCTGACGCTGGCCTCGGGCAACGGCGCCCGCAAGCAATAATCCGGAGGAAACCGGAGGAGACCCGGGCGGCTTGACCGCCCATCACAACAAGACGCGCCTTGAGCACGGAACAAGAAAAAGATTGCAGTCTGCATGGACCCGAAGACCCGGAGCTGATCCGGACTTCGGGTTTTCTTTTTGGCGAGACCTTCAGCGCGCGGCTTCGGCGTAGGTGGCGGCGGCCACCAAGCGGCGCGTGTATTCCTGCTGCGGCTGCTTGAGGACCTGTTCGACCGGACCGCTCTCGACCACCTTGCCATCCTTCATCACGATCACCTGGTGCGCCATGGCCTGCACCACGGCCAGGTCGTGGGTGATGAACAGATAGGCCAGGCCATGTCGGCGCTGCAGGTCGGCCAGCAGCTGCAGCACCTGCTGCTGCACGGTCACGTCCAGGGCCGAAGTCGGCTCGTCCAGCAACAGCAGTTCCGGCTGCAGCACCAGCGCGCGGGCGATGGCGATGCGCTGGCGCTGGCCGCCGGAAAATTCATGCGGATAGCGTTCCAGCACCGCCGCCGTGAGGCCCACCTCTTCAAGTGCGCAGACGATGGCCTCGCGTTGCTGCTCCGGCGTCTTCCCGGGACGATGCAGGGCCAGCCCTTCGCCCACGATCTGCTCCACCGTACGGCGTGGCGAGAGCGAAGCGAAAGGATCCTGGAACACCACCTGCATGCGCGCCCGCAAGGGCCGCAGCTCCCGGCTGCTGCGATCGGAAATCGGCGCGCCCTCAAAACGGATGCTGCCCGCCACGCTGGCCGCCGACAGCCGCAGCAAGGCCATGCCCAGCGTGGATTTGCCGGAGCCGGATTCACCGACGATGCCGATGGTCTCGCCGCGCCGCAATTGCAGGTCGATGCCATCGACTGCATGGAAGGCGCGCTTGGCGAACCAGCCCTGCTTGATGTGATAGGTGCAGCGTACTTTCTCCGCCTGCAGGACGACGGGCGCTTGCGCCGATACATCGTCCGCATTGCGCTGCGGACGGCTCTGCAGCAGCTTGCGCGTGTACGGCTGCTGAGGATTGGCGAACAGTTCGGAGACGCTCGCGCTTTCGACCAGCTTGCCCTTTTCCATCACGCCGACGCGATCGGCGAAGTGGCGCACAAGGTTCAGGTCGTGCGAGATGATGAGCACGGCCATGTTCTCTTCGCGCTGCAACTGGTTCAGCAGCGCCAGGATCTGCACCTGGATGGTCACATCCAGGGCCGTGGTCGGTTCATCGGCGATGAGCAGCTTGGGCTTGCAGGCCAGGGCCATGGCGATCATGGCGCGCTGGCGCTGGCCGCCCGAGAGTTCATGCGGATACGACAGCGCCCGGCGCGCCGGTTCCGGGATGCCGGTCTTTTCCAGCAGCGCTACCGCCCGCGTGGCGGCATCGCGCGCATTGAGGCCCTCGTGCAGCATCAGCACCTCGGCGATCTGGTTGCCGATGGTGAAGAGCGGGTTCAGGGCCGTCATCGGTTCCTGGAAGATCATCGCCACATCGTTGCCGCGTACCTGCTGCATCTGGCGCTCGTTCTTCTTCAGCACGTCCTGGCCGTCGAGCAGGATGCTGCCTTCGTAGCGGGCATCCTGGTTCAGCTGCATCACCGCCAGCGAGGAGACCGTCTTGCCCGAACCCGATTCCCCGACCAGGGCGAACTTCTCGCCGGGGGCAATCGTGAAGCTGACGCGATCCACTACCACGGCGTCGCCGAAGCGCACCGTCAATTCCTTCACTTCCAGCAGCGGGGCGCTCATGCCTTCCTCCGTACGTCCAGGGCGTTGCGCAGGCCGTTGCCGATATTGGTCAGCAGCAGCAGGGTCACGGTCAGCACCACGAAGGTAGCCACCGCGATCCACCAGGCATCCAGGTTGTTCTTGCCCTGGGCCAGCAGCTCACCCAGGCTGGGGGTGGACGGCGGCACCCCCAGGCCGAGGAAGTCCAGGCTGGTCAGCGCCAGGATGGCCGCACTCATGCGGAAAGGCAGGAAGGTCACCACCGTGGTCATGCTGTTGGGCAGCACGTGACGCCAGATGATGAGACGATCGGGCAAGCCCATGGCGCGCGCGGCCTGCACGTATTCGAGATTGCGGTTGCGCAGGAAATCGGCGCGCACGTAGTCCGACAGGCTCATCCAGCCGAACAGCGACAGCAGCACCAGCAGCAGCCCCAGGCTGGGCTGGAAGATGGAGGAAAAGATGATGAGCAGGTACAGCTCCGGCATCGAGCCCCAGATCTCCAGCAGGCGCTGGGTAATGAGGTCGGTCCGCCCGGCGAAGTAGCCCTGCACGGCACCGGCCGCCACGCCCAGCACCACGCCGATGAAAGTCAGCGCCATGCCGAACAGCACCGACACGCGGAAGCCGTAGAGCAGGCGCGCAAAGACGTCACGGCCACGGTCATCGGTGCCCAGCCAGTTCTCCGAGGAAGGGGCCGCCGGATTGGGCTCTTTGGCGAAATAGTTCAGGGTGTTGTAGCCGTAACGATTGAGCGGATAGATCACCCAATTGCCGTCCTTGCGGAATTGCTGCTCGATGAAGGGATCGAGGTAGTCAGCGGGCGAGTCGAAGTCGCCGCCAAAATGCTTGTCTGAATAATCCTTCAGCATCGGGAACATCAGCTTGCCCTGGTAGCTGGCCACAAGCGGCTTGTCGTTGGAGACCAGTTCGGCGCCCAGGCTGACGATGAAGAGAATGGAAAAGATCACCAGGCTCCAGTAGCCGGTTCGGTCGGCACGGAAGCGCAGCCAGATGCGACGGCTCGGTGAAATGGAACGGGTGGAGGCAGTGGCGGGGGTCGTCATGCTCATTTCGCCAGGCTTTCGAATTGGACGCGCGGATCAGCCCACACGTAGCAAAGGTCACCGACCAGCTTGACCACCAGGCCGATGAGCGTAAAGAGATACAGCGTGCCCATCACCACCGGATAGTCGCGCCGGATCGCCGATTCATAGGCCAGCAGGCCCATGCCGTCCAGCGAGAACAGCGTCTCGATCAACAGGCTGCCGGCGAAGAAGGAGGCGATGAAGGCCGAGGGGAAACCGGTCACCAGCGGGATCAGGGCATTGCGGAACACATGCTTGTACAGCACCTTGCGCTCGGAGAGTCCCTTGGCGCGCGCGGTCAGCACGTATTGCTTGCGGATCTCTTCGAGGAAGGTGTTGCGGGTCAACATGGTGATGACGGCAAAGGCACCGATCACCGAGGCCGTGACCGGCAAGGTGATGTGCCACAGGTAGTCGGTGATCTTGCCCGTCAACGAGAGGCTGGCCCAGTTGTCCGAAGTCAGGCCGCGCAGCGGGAACCACTGCACGAAGCTGCCACCGGCAAACAGCACCAGCAGGAACACGCCCAGCACGAAACCGGGGATGGAATAGCCGACCAGCACCAGCCCGGTGGTGGCGGTATCGAAACGGCTGCCCTCGCGCACCGCCTTGGCGATGCCCAGCGGCACCGAGATCAGGTAGCTCAGCAGGAAGGTCCACAGCCCGATGCTGATGGAGACCGGCAACTTGGATTTGACCAAAGTCCAGACATCGCCATGGTGATAGAAGCTCTTGCCGAGGTCGAAGGTGAGGAAGCCCTTGAGCATGGTCCAGAAGCGTTCCACCGGCGGCTTGTCGAAACCGTAGAGCTGCTTGATCTCGGCGATGCGCTGCTCGTCGATGCCCTGCCGTCCGCGATAGGCCGAGGCGCCACTGGCCGCGCCGCCGCCGGAGGCTTCACCACCGCCCCCGCGCCCTTTCATCTCCAGCATCGCTTGCTCCACCGGGCCGCCCGGCACGAACTGGATCACCGCAAAGGTAATGGCCACCACGCCAAAGAGCGTGGGGATCATCAGCAACACCCGCTTCAAAATGTAGGACCAGATATTCATGCCTGCCACCATCCTCGTTCTTCTCCGGCGCGCGGGGCGCGGGTCTTGGTCTTTTCATTCATCTCTTGCCTCATCGCGCCTTCTCCTCCCACCAGGTGCTGATGACGTAGGGATCGGCCTGGTAATACAGCGGCGCCACCGCCGGAATGCCGAAGCGGTTCTGGTAGGCGATGCGGTGCGTGGACGAATACCAGTGCGGCACCACGATGTATTTGTGCAGCAGCACGCGGTCCAGGGCGCGGGCCGCCGCGGTGAGCTTGACCCGCGTATCGGCGGCCACCACCGTCTGCACCAGCTGGTCCACCACCGGGTCCTTCAGGCCCCAGGCATTGTTGGAACCCTTTTCGTCGGCCGCGCGCGACCCGAACATGTCGAAGAGTTCGTTGCCGGGACTGCTGGTATCGGGGAAGCGCACGCTGGTCATGTCGAAATCGAAGTCTTCCATGCGCTTGGCCACCAGCGCGTAATCGGCACTGCGCTGGACCACATCGATGCCCAGCGTGCGCAGGTTGCGCGCGAAGACGCTGATGACGCGCGACATCGAACTCTGGTCATCGAGGATCTCGAAGGACAGCGGCACACCCTGGGCATTGCGCACGGCGCCATCGCGATAGACCCAGCCAGCCTGGGCCAGCAGTTCGCGCGCCTGGCGCAGGTTGGCGCGCAAGGAAGACGGCGGATTGGTCGACGGCGGAACCGGTGCCGGACCGAAGACGGCCGGATCGACCTTCAGGCCCTTGGCCTGCAGCGACCTCAGCAAGGCCAGCTCATCGCCCTGCGGTTCGCCGGTGGCTGCCAGCTGGCTGTTGTTGAAGAAGGAGTAGATGCGCGTGTACTGGCCGTAGAACAGCTGGCGGTTCATCCATTCATAATCCAGCGCCAGCCCGATGGCCTGGCGCACCCGTACATCCTTGAACTGGTCACGCCGCAGGTTCATCACGAAGCCCTGCATGCCGGCGCCGTTGGAATGCTTGAATTCCTTCTTGACGATGCGCCCGTCGCGGAACTGCGGACCGGCGTAGCTGCGTGCCCAGTTCTTGGCACTGTATTCCACCACCACATCGAACTCGCCGGCCTTGAAGGCTTCCAGCCGTGCCAGGTCATCCTTGTAGAAGCGGTAGACGATGCGCTCGAAGTTGAACATGCCGCGCCGGGCCGGGACATCCTTGCCCCAGTAGTCCGGATTGCGCTTGTAGATGATGCTGCGGCCGGTGTCGTAGCTCTCGATCAGGTAGGGGCCGGTGCTGATGGGCGGCGTCAGCTGGATCTGGTCGAAGGGCGTGCCCTGGGCCCATTTCTTCGAGAAGACCGGGACGCTGGAAACGATCAGCGGCAACTCATGGTTGTTGCTGGCGAAGTCAAAGCGCACCGTGGCGGCATCGACCACCACGCAGCCCTTTACATCGGCAAAGACCGACTTGTATTGCGGGGCGCCCTTGGCAATGAGGGTGTCGAACGAATACTTCACATCCTCGGCGGTGACCTTGTCGCCATTGTTGAAGCGCGCCTTGGGATTGAGGTGGAAGGTCATCGACATGCGATCTGCAGCCAGCTTCATATCGTCGGCCAGGAGGCCATAGACGGTAGCGACCTCGTCGGCGGAGGAGACGGCCAGCGTCTCCAGCATCAGCTGGTCCAGCCCGGCGGCGGCCACGCCCTTCATGGACATGGGATTGAACTTGTCAAAGCTGGTGCGGCGGTCAGGATTGGCCAGGGTCAGCGTGCCGCGCCGGGGCGCATCCGGATTGACGTAGTCGAAATGGGTGAAGCCGGGCCCGTATTTGGGCGTGTCATACAGGGAAAAGGCAGGCTCGGCGGCGACCGGGGTGCCATGGGCCAGGGCGGCGGCCAGCAGGCAGGAGAGGAAAATCTTGGCTGTCTTCAGGGGCGGGACCATGCGGTTGTCTGTCTGCACTCTCGTGGGCTGTGATGTCTCGGGGGCAAGCAAGTCCCGCGCCTGATGGGCTCCGGCCGAATGCCTGCAGCCTGCAGGACGGGATCTGGAAACGATTTCCGTGTCGGGGCATTGTAAAGAGAGCAGCGATTACAGGGAAGCAATTAAAGCAACTTGACAAATGCGGCCTGGCTCGCCGCGCCCTGCCCTGGCAGCGCTGCAAAGGTTGCCGCGCCTGCCGCAAGCCCCTACAATCCGGGTCTGTCCCACCCCGGCTGCCGCCACTGCGCGGCGCCGCTATCACTTACCGGCCGCACCGCGCCTGCTTCTGCCCGCCAGAGGCGCGCCGCACGCGGCGGACCCTACGGAGTCAACATGGCATTTCTGCAAGGCAAAAAAATCCTGATCACCGGCTTGCTGTCCAACCGTTCCATCGCCTACGGCATCGCCCAGGCGTGCAAGCGCGAAGGCGCTGAACTGGCCTTCACCTATGTCGGTGAACGCTTCAAGGACCGCATCACCAAGTTCGCCGAAGAATTCGACAGCAAGCTGGTCTTCGACTGCGACGTCGGCAGCGATGAGCAGATCAATGCCCTGTTCGCCGACCTCGGCAAGTCCTGGAGCCAGCTGGACGGCCTGGTGCACGCCATCGGCTTCGCCCCCTCCGAAGCCATCGCCGGCGACTTCCTGGAAGGTTTCTCGCGCGAAGGTTTCAAGATCGCCCACGATATCTCCGCCTACAGCTTCCCGGCCATGGCCAAGGCGGCCATGCCGCTGCTGTCCTCCAACGCCGCCCTGCTGACCCTGACCTACCTGGGTTCGGAGCGCGTGGTGCCCAACTACAACACCATGGGCCTGGCCAAGGCGTCGCTGGAAGCCTCGGTGCGCTACCTGGCCGAATCGCTGGGCCCCAAGGGCGTGCGCGTCAATGGCGTCTCGGCCGGCCCCATCAAGACCCTGGCCGCCAGCGGCATCAAGGGCTTCGGCAAGATCCTGGGTGCCGTGGCCGCGACCGCCCCGCTGCGCCGCAATGTCACCATTGAAGACGTCGGCAATGCCTCGGCCTTCCTGCTCTCCGACCTGGCCTCGGGCATCACCGGCGAAATCACTTATGTGGATGGTGGCTTCTCCCGCGTCGTGGGCGGCATGGCAGAGTAATTGCCGCAATTAGCAAGCGTCCCCCACAATAAAGAGACAGTTTCTCGAAATAGCTTCGTGCTAATTTCGATGTTTTAGGGTATGATTCGCCTTGTGCATTGCAATAACCAATGCACAGGCGAATCGGGCGTGAAATCTGCCCTGCAGCGTTTCCAGCCGTATTTGCCCAAGCAGCTTCGCAAGCCTTACCTGTCATTACGACAAGTTCCCAGTAAAAGCCCCCCGCCCCTGGCATCCCTCGATGATGCCGTCCCGGCGCAAAGCTTTTGTGCCGAAATTTCTTTGTATTTTTCATAGTCATTTCGTCGGTTGGCGTTGCTTTTTTTCGGTCAGGCACTCGATGCCCGGCGCGCTTGCGTGCGCCCGTCTCGTGCCTGGCGTTCACTTTCACGAAAGAGATTATGACTTTTGAAGCACTCGGCCTGAACCCTTCGATCATCAAAGCCCTGACCGAAGCAGGCTATACCTCCCCGACCCCGGTCCAGGAAAAGGCCATCCCCGCCGCCATCAGCGGCCAGGATCTGCTGGTGTCCTCGCAGACCGGCTCGGGCAAGACCGCCGCTTTCATGCTGCCGTCGCTGCACCAGCTGGCAGACCTGCCGCAGGCGCCGCAAGCGGCCCGTACCTCCAACCAGGAACGCCAGGCCAGCCGTGCCCGTGGCGAGCGTCCGCGTTACCAGCCGGCACAGCCGAAGATGCTGGTGCTGACCCCGACCCGCGAACTGGCCCTGCAAGTGACCACCGCCACTGACAAGTACGGTGCCTACATGCGCCGTGTGCGCGTGGTGTCCATCCTGGGCGGCATGCCTTATCCGAAGCAGATGCAACTGCTGTCGCGCAACCCGGAAATCCTGGTGGCGACCCCGGGCCGCCTGATCGACCACATGGAATCGGGCAAGATCGACTTCTCGCAGCTGCAGATCCTGGTGCTGGACGAAGCCGACCGCATGCTGGACATGGGCTTCATCGATGACATCGAAAAGATCGTCGCTGCGACCCCGGCCACCCGCCAGACCATGCTGTTCTCGGCCACGCTGGACGGCGTCGTCGGCAACATGGCCAAGCGCATCACCAACAACCCGCTGACCATCCAGATCGCCAGCTCGTCGACCCGTCATGAAAACATCATGCAGCGCGTGCACTTCGTGGATGACCTGTCGCACAAGAATCGCCTGCTGGACCACCTGCTGCGCGACACCAGCATCGACCAGGCCGTGATCTTCACCGCCACCAAGCGTGACGCCGACACCATCGCCGATCGCCTGAACATCGCCGGTTTCGCTGCTGCCGCACTGCATGGCGACATGCACCAGGGCGCCCGCAACCGTACCCTGAACAGCCTGCGCCGCGGCCAGGTGCGCATGCTGGTGGCCACCGACGTGGCAGCGCGCGGCATCGACGTGCCGGGCATCACCCACGTGTTCAACTACGACCTGCCCAAGTTCGCTGAAGACTATGTGCACCGCATCGGCCGTACCGGCCGTGCCGGCCGCAATGGCGTGGCGATCTCGCTGGTCAATCACGCCGAAGGCATGCAGGTCAAGCGCATCGAGCGCTTCACCAAGCAGACCATTCCGGTGGATGTGGTCGAAGGTTTCGAGCCGAAGAAGTCGGCTGCACCGCGCAGCCCGCGCAAGCCGGGCGGCTGGCGTCCGGGTGATGGCCGCAGCAACAACGGCCCGCGTTACGGCGCCGGCAACCGCGAAGGCGGTTTCGGTGGCAATCGTGAAGGTGGCTTCGGCGGCAACCGTGAAGGCGGCCATCGCGAAGGCGGCTTCGGCGGCAACCGCGAAGGCCGCAGCTTCGGCGGCGCCAAGCCGGCCGGCAACGGCCCGCGTCGCGAAGGTGGCGGCGGTGGTGGCTACAAGGGCAATGGCGGCGGCTTCCGCGCTGACGGCCCGCGCCGCTCCTACGGCGATCGCTGATCGCTGCAAGCTGTGCTGATGTTGAAAAGCCGCTTCCTTGGAAGCGGCTTTTTCTTTGGTACGGTCATCGTGGCTTGATCATGCAAGCAGCCATTGGCCATTGCGCTTGATCTCATCATGCATGGCGTCCGGTGCCAAATCCAGCTCACCAGGCCAGGTCACCACGCCACCGACCAACCGCACCTGGCTGAATTGCTCGGGATCCTGCAGGTCAGCAAAGACCCCGCGAAAGAAACTCGGAAGAAACCTGACCGGCCCTTCCACGCCATCCCTGAAGCGAACCTGCAATGCATATTCGCCGCATTGTTTTAATTCCATTACCTCCCATCGCATCGCACTGCTCCTTGGCGAGAAAGGTGTAGAGCATAACGCGTACCAGCTCAGCCTGAGCACCCCCCACCCTGCCCCGC
>NZ_VSWE01000036.1:0-14827 GCF_009668275.1 Herbaspirillum sp. CAH-3
GCTGTGGCACTGCATCAATTTTCGCGGGGGGACGGCGCGCTGTTGGTACAATGCCCACTTTTCGCCACCTTCCCTCTTTCACACAGGCTTATGGATATCCTTCTGTTCCTGGTCGATTTCATCGTCCACATCGACCGTCACCTGGCCGAACTGGCCGTTTCCTATGGACCCTGGCTGTTCCTGATCCTGTTCCTGATCATCTTCTGCGAAACCGGCCTGGTGGTCACGCCCATCCTGCCGGGCGATTCGCTGCTGTTCGTCACCGGCGCACTGGCCGCTACTGGCGCCTACGATATCCACCTGATGCTGTTGACCCTGATCGTGGCTGCCATCCTGGGCGACAGCACCAACTACCAGATCGGCAAGATGCTGGGCATCAAGGTGTTCGACAAGCCAAACTCGCGCATCTTCAAGAAGGAGTACCTGGAGAAGACCCATGCCTTCTTCGAAAAGCACGGCGGCAAGGCCATCATCATTGCCCGCTTCGCCCCCATCGTGCGCACCTTCGCGCCCTTCGTGGCGGGCGTGGGCGCGATGACCTATTCGCGCTTCTTCCTTTACAACGTCATCGGCGGCATCGCCTGGGTGGCCAGCTTCGGCTATGCCGGCTATTTCTTCGGCAACCTGCCCATCGTCAAGAAAAACCTGAGCCTGCTGATCGTGGCCATCGTGGTCCTGTCCATCCTGCCGGGCATCATCGAGTACTTCCGCCACAAGCGTCGTCCGGGCTGATTGCTCCACCGACGCCGAGGCAATAAAAAATGCCGGTCAGCGCAGAGCTGACCGGCATTTTTCTTTCGCGCTTCGGGTGGGAGCGGCTCAGTCCTGCTTGCTGCCGTATTGCACATCCGGACGCAACGGCGTCTTGCTGGACGCGGCCCGCACATATTGCGGCGGCCATGCCACGTCTTCGCGCAACTGCTGTGCGGCATGCAGCGGCCAGTAGGGATCGCGCAGCAGTTCGCGCGCCAGCAGCACCAGGTCGGCCTGGCCAGTGCGCAGCACGTGTTCGGCCTGGATCGCTTCGGTAATCATGCCGACCGTGCCGGTGGCGATACCGGTCTCGTTTTTCACACGCGCGGCAAAGCCGGTCTGGTAACCGGGGCCGACAGGGATGGCCGCCGAGGGCAGGTTACCGCCCGTGGAGACATCGACCAGATCGACACCCATGTCACGCAGGCGGGCCGAGAGGGCGACCGTATCATCGGCGTTCCAGCCGCCTTCGCTCCAGTCGGTGGCCGACAGGCGCACCAGCAGGGGCAGCTCGGCCGGCCAGACGGCGCGGGTGGCTTGCACCGTTTCCAGCAGGAAGCGAATGCGATTCTCAAAACTGCCGCCGTACTGGTCGGTGCGCCGGTTGCTCAGCGGCGAGAGGAACTGGTGGCCCAGGTAGCCGTGTGCACCGTGCAGTTCGATCACCTTGAAGCCGGCCGCCAGTGCGCGTTGCGCGGCATCGGCAAAGGCTTGGACCAGCGCGGCGATCTCGGCGACCGTCAAGGCGTGCGGTTCGGTATAGGTGGTGTCGAAGGGCAGGGCCGATGGCGCCTGCGGCAGCCAGCCCCCCTCGGCCACCGGGACGCTGCCGGCCGGGCCATCCCAGGGGCGCAGGGCGCTGGCCTTGCGGCCGGCATGCGCCAGCTGCACGCCCGGCACCGCGCCCTGCTGTTCGATGAAGCGGGTGATGCGGCGCAGGGGGGCAATGTGCTCATCCTTCCAGATACCGAGGTCGGCGCTGGTGATGCGGCCTTCCGGGACGACTGCCGTGGCCTCCATGATGACCAGGCCGGCCCCGCCCACGGCGCGGCTGCCAAGGTGCACCAGGTGCCAATCGTTGACGAAGCCGTCCTCGGCCGAGTACTGACACATCGGTGAGACGGCGATGCGGTTGGGCAAGGTGACCCCGCGCAGGGTCAGGGGCGAAAACAATTGACTGCTCATGCAAGAACTCCTGTCATGTCGTGGCATCCGGGAGATGCCGAGATGCGCAGTCTAGGGGATTTCCGGAAAATGCGTCGGCGGTCCCCGCTGTGTTCCCTCATTGCGTCTCGAACTGCAGCGCCGCCAGGCTGGCGTAGAGCCCATCGCGCGCCACCAGTTCGGCATGGGTGCCGGTCTCGACGATGCGCCCGTGTTCCAGCACGATGATGCGGTCGGCCCGCTGCACGGTGGCCAGCCGGTGCGCGATGACCAGCGTGGTGCGGCCGACCATGGCGGCTTCCAGGGCGCTTTGCACCAGCCGTTCGGATTCGGCATCCAGCGCGCTGGTGGCTTCATCCAGCAACAGCAGCGGCGGGTTCTTCAGCAATGCGCGGGCAATGGCGATGCGCTGGCGCTGGCCGCCGGAGAGACGCACGCCGCGTTCACCGAGGAAGCACTGGTAGCCGTCCGGCAGCCGTTCGATGAATTCATGGGCTGCGGCCATCTGGGCGGCGGCGATCACTTCGGCGTCGCTGGCACCGGGTCGGCCGAAGCGGATGTTTTCCATGGCATTGGCCGAGAAGATCACGGTGTCCTGCGGCACGATACCGATCGCATTGCGCAGGTCCTGCAGGGTCAGGTAGCGGATGTCCACGCCATCGAGCCGGATGCTGCCCTGCTGCGGGTCGTAGAAGCGCAGCAGCAGCTGGAACAGGGTGGTTTTGCCGGCTCCCGACGGGCCGACTACGGCCACCGTTTCTCCTGCACGCACGTCCAGCGAAAAGCCCGACAGCGAAGCGCTCCCGGGGCGCGAGGGATAGTGGAAGTCCAGCGCCTCGATCTGCAGTGCGGCACCGTTGGCGGTGCGCGGCGGCAATTTTTCCGGCAGCAGCACCGACTGCACCGGAGACTGGGCCGCCAGCAGGTCGAGCAGGCGTTCAGTGGCGCCGGCGGCACGCTGGGTATCGCCCATTACTTCCGAGAGTGCACCGAGCGAACCTGCGACCAGGGATGCGTAGAGGATGAACTGACCGAGCTCGCCCCCGCTCATGCTGCCTTGCATGACCGCATGCGCGCCCAGCCACAGCACGAAGACGATGGCGCCGAACACCAGCAGGATCGCCACCACCGTCAGCAGCGAACGCGCGCGGATGCGGTCCATGGCGGTCTGGAAGGCGCGCTCGACCGAGTCGCCGAAGCGGCGCGCCTCAATCTCTTCATGGGTGAAGGCTTGGACGGTCGGCATGGCGTTGAGGATCTCACCGGCCATGGCGGCGGCGTCGGCTACCCGGTCTTGCGAGGCGCGCGAGAGCTTGCGCACGCGGCGGCCGTAGAACACGATGGGCAGCACCACGGCGGCCAGCATGACGATGATGATGGAGGTCAGCTTGGCACTGGTAATGAAGAGCATGCTCATGCCGCCCAGGAACAGCAAGGCATTGCGCAGCGCCATCGAAATGCTGGTGCCCACCAGGGTCTGGATGAGCGTGGTGTCGGTGGTCAGGCGCGAGAGCACTTCGCCGGTCTTGGTGGTTTCGAAGAATTCGGGACTCTGCGTCACCACGTGGGCATAGACCGCGCTGCGCAGGTCGGCCGTGACGCGTTCGCCCAGCCAGGACACCATGTAGAAGCGCGCCGCCGTGGCCACTCCGAGCACGCAGGCCACGCCGAACAGGGCCACGAAATACAGGTTGATGTGGGTGGCGCTCTTGCTGCCGGCCGCCCCAAAGCCGAGGTCGATCATCTGCTTGAAGGCATAGGGTACCGCCAGCGTGGCGCCGGCCGCCACCAGCAGCGCCAGGCCGGCCAGCAGGAATTGCTTCTTGTAGGGGGCGAGGAAGGGGGCCAGTCCGCGCAGCGCCGCCAGGGCCGATTTGCGGGCGGTGGGCGAATCGGCGGCGGGCGTCACGTCAGCAGCAGGAGAGGCATTGCGGGGAGGAGTCGTGGATGACATGGACATGGATGAGCGGTTGAGACAGCCAGGTGAAGCGCGCCGTGCATGTTGCCACACGGCCAGTCGCTCTGCAGCGCAGGAAAATCTTGTTGCTGCGTTGAACCACCGGGCGGCTGCCTTAGTCGGAAGAGGCATAAGTATAGACAGTCCGCGCATTGAGCGCAGTTTGCGCACCCCGGCAATGTTGTTCGTCAGCCATTGCCTGCCTGCATCCCCCTGCTACATTATGCGGATTCGAGGGCATCAGCTCGACCGGAGCAGCGCAGCAGCAGGCATCAGCATCATCCCAACCCCATCACAGGCAAGGAGAATCGCTTGGCCCAACCCGCACTGATCCCCTCCCGCTGGGAGGACGCGCCAGACCAAGGCGCGCCGCAGGCCGAACTGCTGGCCGGGCTCGCCGCCCCCGAGGCAGTCATCTCTCCCAAGTACTTCTACGATCCGCTGGGCAGCAAGCTCTTCGAGGCCATCTGCGCCTTGCCCGAGTATTACCCCACCCGCACCGAAGCGGCCATCCATGCCACCCACCAGCAGGCCATTGCTGCCTCGGTGGGCCAGGGCTGTACGCTCATCGACCTGGGTGCGGGCAACTGTGCCAAGGCGGCCTCGCTGTTCGCGGCCTTGCAGCCGCGCCAGTATGTGCCGGTGGATATCTCCGCCGATTTCCTGCATCAGTCGGTGGCGGGTTTGCAGGAGCGCTTCCCGCAACTGCCCATGCTGCCGCTGGCCATGGATTTCTCGACCACGCTGGAACTGCCCGCTTCCGTCGATGGGCAGCGCCGCTTGTTCTTCTATCCCGGCTCTTCCCTGGGCAATTTCGATCCCCGGCAGGCACTGGCATTCCTGCGCCGCGTGCGCGCCGCCTTGCCGCCCGGAAAGGGCGATGGCGGCATCCTGATCGGTCTGGACCTGGTCAAGGATGTGCGGGTGCTGGAGGCGGCCTATGACGACGCCATCGGCGTGACCGCATCCTTCAACCTGAACGTGCTCAACCACGTCAACGCCTTGACCGGCGCCGATTTCAACCCCCGCGACTGGCGCCATGTGTCCTTCTACAACGCCCGCCAGCAGCGCATCGAAATGTATCTGGAAGCGCGGCGCGACCTGATCGTGCGCTGGCCGGATGGGCGTCGCACCTTCCGCCAGGGCGAGCGCATCCATACCGAATACAGCCACAAATTCACCGAGCAGGACATTCTCGGCCTGCTGGAGCAAGCCGGGTTCGGCAACTGCCGCATGTGGTTCGACCAGCGGCGCTGGTTTGCGGTCTGCCATGCGCAGGCGCGCTGAGAGCCGCTGCCGTTGCTGGATGCGCGATCACTGATTCACCGATATTTGCAGGAGACCGGATGCCTTCCGTCATCACCCACGCCCCCGACGCCATGCAGGATGAAGAGCAGAACATCGGCCCCATGGCAGTGGTGGCAGCCGCCACGGCGGCCACCATCGATGCCGTCATCGATGCCGCCGTGCAGCAGGTCAACCACCGTCCGCGCGAGCGCCTGGGGGGCCGCTACCGGCGGCTGCGCCGGCAGTCGCTGCTCATTGCCGAACCGCTGTCGGCGGAGGATTGCTGCGTGCAGGCCATGCCCGACGCCAGTCCCATCAAATGGCACCTGGCGCATACCACCTGGTTCTTCGAGACCTTTTTGCTGGAACGTTTCCAGAGTGGTTTCACGCCCTTCCATCCGCAGTTCCGCATGCTCTTCAATTCGTATTACGAAGGGGTAGGGGAGAAATTCCCGCGCCCGCAGCGCGGCCTGCTCACGCGTCCTTCACTGGAGGAGGTGCTGGCTTACCGCGAGCAGGTCGATGCGCGCATGCTGCTGCTGATCGATGCGCTGGAGGCGGATGCGCATGCAGACGCCGGGGGGGGCGGCAGCGAACACCCGCAACTGGCCGACTTCCTGTCCCTGCTGGAATTGGGCATGCAACACGAGCAGCAGCACCAGGAGCTGATGCTCACCGACATCAAGGTGCTGCTGTCGATGAACCCGCTGCAGCCCGCTTACCAGCCGCTGCCGATGAGCTTGCGGCTGGATGATCCGGCTGAGCTGGATTTGCAGTGGCATCGTATCGAAGCGGGCGTGGTCGAGATCGGCCACGCTGGCAACGGCTTCTGTTTCGACAACGAGACACCGCGCCATCGCCAGTTCGTCGAGGCTTACCAGTGTGCTTCGCGTCTGGTGAACAATGCCGAATACCTGGCCTTCGTCGAGGCTGGCGGCTATGAGGATGCCGGACTGTGGCTCTCCGAAGGCTGGGAGTGGAAGAAGCGGGAGGGCCTGTCGCATCCGCTGTACTGGCGCCGGGGCAGCGAAGGAAGGTGGCAGGAATTCACCGAGTACGGTGTGCAGCCGTTGCAGCCGCATCGCGCCGCCGTTCACCTCTCGTATTACGAGGCCGACGCGTACGCCCGCTGGGCTGGCGCGCGCCTGCTGACCGAAGCCGAATGGGAACATGCCGCGGCTCGCCTGCAGGGAGGCGGACGTGAATTCTTTGGCGTCGCCTGGCAATGGACCAGCAGCAGCTATGCCCCGTATCCGGGCTTCACGGCCGCCGCCGGTGCGGTAGGTGAATACAATGGCAAATTCATGGTCAACCAGTACGTGTTGCGGGGGTCCTCGTCGGCCACGCCGCTGAACCACGCACGGCTGACCTATCGGAACTTCTTCCCCGCCACTGCGCGCTGGCAGGTCAGCGGTATCCGCCTGGCCCGCCAGGGCTGATCGTCTTCGGCCCTGCAGCCCGGGGCCGTCAGCGACCCTGGGCGGCAACGGCTCAGAAGGTCTCCCACTCTTCCGATTTGTCTTCCTTGGTGCTGGCCGGCAGCGCGCGCGGCGCCGGCGTGGCAGGCGCAGCACGCACTGCCTGCGGCTTGGCGGCAGCGGGTTTGCCAGGCAGGGCTGATGCTGGTGCCGATGCAGCTGCGCGCAGGGGGGCAGTGCGCAGTGCCGGCGAGGGCGCTGCGCCCACATCATCGAGACGGAACACGCTCACCAGTTCCAGCAGGCGCTGTGCCTGATCCTGCAGCGCCTGTGCGGCGGCTGCGGCTTCTTCCACCAGGGCGGCGTTCTGCTGGGTGGTGTTGTCCATCTGCATGATGGCCTGGTTGACCTGTTCGATGCCATCGCTTTGCTCGCGCGTGGCAGCCGAGATCTCACCGACGATGTGGCTGACCTGCTCGATGCTCTGCACGACCTCATCCATGGTGCTGCCGGCCTGGGCGACCAGCTCGGTGCCGGCCGTGACCTGGCCGACGGAGTCATTGATGAGCTCCTTGATTTCCTTGGCGGCGGTCGCCGAACGTTGCGCCAGGCCGCGCACTTCCGATGCCACCACTGCGAAGCCGCGTCCCTGTTCGCCGGCGCGGGCCGCTTCCACGGCGGCATTCAAGGCCAGGATGTTGGTCTGGAAGGCGATGCCATCGATGACCGAGATGATGTCCACGATCTTGCGCGATGAGTCGTTGATGGCGCCCATGGTCTGCACCACCTGCTTGACGGCCTCGCCACCCTGGTTGGCCACCTGCGTGGCATTGCCGGCCAGCTCGCTGGACTTGCGGGTGTGGTCGGCATTCTGCTTGACGCTGGAGGTCAGCTGTTCCAGCGAGGAGGCGGTTTCTTCCAGGGCGCTGGCCTGTTCTTCGGTGCGCGAGGACAAATCGAGGTTGCCGGTAGCGATCTGGGTTGAAGCGGTGACCATGGAGTCGGTGCCACGCCGCACTTCCAGCACGATGGCCTTGAGCTTCTGGTTCATGGCTGCCAGGGCTTGCAGGAGGCGTCCGGTCTCATCGGTGGAATGGGCGTCAATGACGGCGGTCAGGTCCCCGGCGGCGACGGTCTCTGCCACTGCCACCGCGCGGCTCAGCGGGCGGGTGATGCTGCGCGAAATGGTCCATGCGATGAAGGCGGCGAAGAGTGCCGAGACGATGCCGGCCACCAGCATGATGTTGCGCGTGGTGGTGTAAGTGGCTTCGGCATCCTCAACTGACTGGTCCATCAGCTTCTGCTGCATGTTGGAGAGATCATCGAGCTGGCCGAAATACACCTTTTGCAGTGGCACCATCTTTTCCAGCATCAGCTTGATGGCCGTATCTCTATCCCCAGTAGTGGCGAGCCGTTCGATCTCCCTGCGCAGGGCCGCGTAGCTCTTGCGGGTTTCGGTGACCTTGTCGAATTTGGCACGGGCCTCCGGATTGGCAATCAGGCGCCCCAGTTCATCGTAGAGCTTGGTGTTCTCTGCAGAGAGCTCATCAATGAGCTTCTGCTCATTGGCAACCTGCGCCGGATCGGTCATCAGCAACCGGTTGCGCAGCGAGATGGCGACATCATCCACCTTGCCGGATATGCTGTTGATGATGTTGATTTTCTTGTAGCGGTCATTGACCACCAGATCCAGTGCCTTGTTGATGTCACCCAGGCGCGCCAGGCTCAGTGTGACGATGGCAGCGATCACCACGATCAAGGCCAAGAATCCGATGGCCAGACGTGTAGAAATGTTGAAGTTGTTGAAGCGCATGATTTTCCCCCCGAAAAATGTGGCTGCGGCTTGCTTGTATTGGGGCCGGGACGCGCGGCCTTGAACTGGTGTGACGACCAGAAAATCTATCATAAGCCAGTTACGTTCATTGAGGACGTTTGACTCAAGCAAATTCTGCAGAATTGTCCGGCGTCAAGAAAAGGCGCGGCGGGCGCGGGTTTCCGCGCGTCAACGTGGTGGGCAGGCCACAATGGCAGGAGGACAAGATCAACGGCTGAGCTTGGTGCAAGCGCCAAGCCGTTAACGCAACAACGCCGCCCGGTAGGGCGGCGTCGGGTTCAGGAACTGGCCGGGATCGCCGGCCGGATTCCGTTTCAGGCAGCCTTGGCCTGTGCGGAGCCAGCCTGGTTGGCGCTCTCGCTGATGGCGATCTGGCGGTTCACGGCAGACAGCACGGCCTTGAAGGAGGCAGTCACGATGTTGGCATCGATGCCAACACCGAAACCGGTCGGCGCTTCGTTCAGGCGCAGCTCGATGTAGCTGGCGGCCTTGGCGTCGGCACCGGCGCCGATGGCGTGTTCATGGAAGTCCATCAGCTTGATGTCCAGGCCCAGTGCGTGCACGAAGGCATCGATGGGACCGTTGCCGCTGCCGCGCACGGTGACCGGCTGGCCATTGCGCACGATGTCGACTTCGATGTTGATGGACTCGGCCTTGGCGGTGTCTTCCGACATGCGGTGCGCGCGATAGACGTAGGGTTCGACGCGCTCCAGGTATTCACGCTGGAAGATGGCGTGGATGTCGGAGGCGGCGATTTCCTTGCCGGTGGCATCGGCCTCGCGCTGGATGGCGCGCGAGAACTCGATCTGCAGACGGCGCGGCAGGGCCAGGCCGTATTCCTGTTCCAGCAGGTAGGCCATGCCGCCCTTGCCGGACTGGCTGTTGACGCGGATGACGGCATCGTAGCTGCGGCCCAGGTCGGCCGGGTCGATCGGCAGGTAGGGCACTTCCCAGATGGCGTCGGGCTGCTGCTTGGCGAAGCCCTTCTTGATGGCATCCTGGTGCGAGCCGGAGAAGGCCGTGAAGACCAGGTCGCCGACATACGGGTGGCGCGGGTGAACGGGGATCTGGTTGCACTCTTCCACGACCTGGCGCACCACGTCGATGTCGGAGAAGTCCAGGCCCGGGTTCACGCCCTGGGTGTACAGGTTCAATGCCAGCGTGACCAGGTCGACGTTGCCGGTGCGCTCGCCGTTGCCGAACAGGCAGCCTTCGACGCGATCGGCGCCGGCCATCACGGCCAGTTCGGCCGAGGCCACGGCGGTACCACGGTCATTGTGCGGGTGCACCGAGATGATGGCGCTGTCACGATGCTTCAGGTTGCGGCACATCCATTCGATCTGGTCAGCATAGACGTTGGGGGTGGCGCACTCCACGGTGGAGGGCAGGTTCAGGATGATCTTGCGCTGCGGGGTGGCACCCCAGGTTTCACAGACGGCATCGCAGATCTCCTTGGAGAAATCCAGTTCGGTGGTGCTGAAGGATTCCGGCGAGTATTCGAAGCGCCATTCGGTGCCCGGGCGCGCATCGGTCAGTTCCTTGACCAGGCGGGTGCCGGTGACGGCGATGTTCTTGATCTCCTCGCGCGACATGTTGAAGACGATCTTGCGGAAGGCCGGGGCCACCGAGTTGTACAGGTGGACGATGGCCTTCTTGGCGCCTTCCAGCGATTCGACGGTGCGGCGGATCAGTTCTTCGCGCGACTGGGTCAGCACGATGATGGTGACATCATCGGGAATGCGGTTCTCGACGATGAGCTTGCGCACGAAATCGAAATCGGTCTGCGAGGCGGAGGGGAAGCCGACTTCGATTTCCTTGAGGCCAGTCTTCAACAGCAGTTCGAAGAAGCGCAGCTTGCGCTCGGCGTTCATCGGTTCGATCAGGGCCTGGTTGCCATCGCGCAGGTCGGTGCTCATCCAGATCGGCGGCGTGTCGATGACCTTGCTGGGCCAGGTGCGGTCGGGCAGGTCGATGGCGGGGAAGGGACGGTATTTGGCGGCGGGGTTGCTTAACATCATGATGGACCTCTTGGTTTCCGGATGGCGTGGAATGCTTCAGTTCATTCAGTTCAATTACTGGAATGCTTCAGTGCGTCAGATGTGGCGGATCGGGTTGCCTGGCTGCCACGAGCGCGTGGCCAGGCAACCCTTCATAGAGCCAGAGGCGGCATCTCCCGCAGCGCGCGGCCAGCCTGCAAGGGCTGCGTGCGCTGGTTGCGGATTGTGCGGATCATCGAATGCATATGCTTCGCCTGGTGGGCGGCGACGCCAGCTCCCATTATGGATAGCCCGTCACTGCCTGGTTGTACTGCCGGATGCTGCTGGATTTTTTGGAGTTGCCGGATCGCGTGGAGTCAGCGGAAACGGCAGGAACTACGGATTTTAGCGCGAGGCTAGTAGTAGCGACACCGATAGCAACGCTAGCAGGGCGCTGGCGCTGTTGTGGCGGATGGAAGTGATTGCTGCGGAAGTCATCCGTGCAATGTAGAAGATCGGGCTGGCGTCTGTCAAGGGCTATCTTTTTTGCAAACGTAAAAGAAGAGCGCATTCCAACAATTTCGTTGCTAGAATCGTCTTGTTAATAACCGGCCGGTCATTTATTTTTATTGCTGGCGCATCAATTCCTTGTGAGGATGGAACGCTGCCGGGTGAAAATGCTCCAAAACAAGCGCTGCAGTGGTCCTTTTTCAATATCAATAGCAGGCTCACTTGTCGTACCGGCACCAGCGCCTGCCACGAACAACAAACAAAGTAGGGCGACGCTTCTGCCACCCCGGGAGCGCATCGCCAGAACCCTGATCATCCATGCAAAAACGCACCGACCTCATCGTTTGCGAAGAATGCGACGCCGTCTACCAGCGCATGACGCTAGGCGAGCGCGAGATTGCCCGCTGCCTGCGCTGTGGCGCCGAGCTGGAGCGCGATACCGGCCGCCGCCTGCAGCACCTGCTGCCGCTGACCATCGGGGCGCTGATCCTGTTCGTGATTGCCAATACCTTCCCGATTGTCACCATCGAGCTGCAGGGCTTGTCCAGCCAGACCACGCTGATCGGTGCGGTGGTGGCATTGACCCGCGATGGCATGTCCGAAGTGGCGCTGCTGGTGCTGGCCACGACCTTGCTGTTCCCGCTCATCCAGCTCGGTGTGCTGCTTTACCTGTTGCTGCCCGGAGCACGCGATGCCCGGCCACCCGGCTTCGTGCTGCTGGTGCGGCTGATGCAGGCGGCCCGCCCCTGGGGCATGATCGAAGTCTTCATGCTGGGCGTGCTGGTAGCGCTCATCAAGCTCTCCAACATGGCCGAGGTGATCCCCGGTCCGGCACTATGGTCCTTCGGCGGATTGACGGTGCTGCTGACGGTCGTGGTGTCCTTCAATCCGCGCTACCTGTGGCACCTGTGGGAACAGCAGCAAGCCGAGCAATACGGTGACAAGGAGGCTGGTGCATGAGCCTCTTCAAGCGCCAGGCCGCCCCGCATGCGCCCGACATCACCCAGGAGCCGGATGAAGACCTGCACGTGCAGGATGCCGCGTCCCTGGGCGTGATCGGCTGCCATCACTGCGGCACCGTGTGGGAAGACGCCCAGCCCCATCAACCCTGCGGCGTGTGCCACGCACCCCTGCACGTGCGCAGAATCGACAGCCTCACGCGTACCTGGGCGCTCCTCATTGCCGCCTGCATCATGTACATCCCGGCCAACATGATGCCGGTGATGGTCACCAGCACCTTGTTCGATGAGCAGCGCGACACCATCCTCTCCGGCGTCATCTATTTCTGGACCTCCGGCGAATGGGGCCTGGCGCTGGTGGTATTCGTGGCCAGCTTCCTGGTGCCGCTGTTCAAGCTGGTGGCGCTGGGCATCCTGGTGTTCTCGGCCCGCCGTCGCAGCCGCTGGCGCCGCCTGCAACGCGCCAAACTGTATCGCGTGGTCGAAGCCATCGGACGCTGGTCCATGCTGGACGTCTTCGTCGTCTCGGTATTGACCGGGCTGGTCAAGATCCACGGGTTTGCCAACATCCACGCCGGCATCGGCATCGCCGCCTTCGGTGCGGTGGTGGTGCTGACCATGCTGGCCTCGCTGGCCTTCGATCCGCGCCTGATCTGGGATGAGCGCGTAATCGATCCGTTATCGGACGCCCCGAGCAAGCCTCACCCAGGACCAGTTTCTCCCCATGACAACGCCAACAAGCCACAGGAAACCGCATGACTCCACCCGACCATTCCGATGACAAACCGGCGCTGTTGCAGCCGCGCCGCGCACGCCAGCGCAACTGGCTGCCCTCGCTGGTGTGGCTCATTCCCATCGTTGCCGCCATCGTCGGCCTGACCCTGGTGGCCAAGATCCTGGTCGAGCGTGGCCCGGTGGTGACCGTCAGCTTCCGCTCCGCTGAAGGACTGGAAGCCGGCAAGACCAAGGTGAAATACAAGGATGTCGAAATCGGCCAGGTGCAGAGCCTGAAGCTGGCGGCCGACCGTTCGCACGTGCTGGTCGGTATCCAGTTGAACCAGGATGCCTCCGGCTTCAATGCCGAAGACACGCGCTTCTGGGTGGTCCGTCCACGCATTGCCGCCTCCGGTATTTCGGGATTGGGCACCTTGCTCTCCGGTGCCTACATCGGTGCCGATGCCGGTGCTTCGGAAGAGACCAAGAAGAACTTCGTCGGCCTGGAGCAGCCTCCCATCGTCACCCGCGATGCCTCGGGGCGGCAGTTCGTGCTGCATACCGATGACCTCGGTTCGCTCGATATCGGGTCTCCCATTTTCTATCGCCGCATCAAGGTCGGGCAGGTGGTCGCCTATGACCTCGACAGCGATGGCCGGGGCGTGACGCTGCGCATCTTCGTCAATGCACCCTACGACAAATTCGTCACCCAGGCCTCGCGCTTCTGGCATGCCAGCGGCTTCGACATGGAACTCAACGCCAGCGGCTTCAAGCTGCATACGCAGGCGCTGTCGACGGTGGTGCTGGGCGGCATTGCCTTCCGCGACCGTGATGAAGAGCGCGTGAGTCCGCCGGCCAAGGAGGGCAGCGAATATGCGCTGGTGGAAGACGAAAGTGCGGCCATGAAGGAACCGGACGGCGTGCCGCAGACCGCATTGCTGTATTTCGACCAGTCGCTGCGCGGCCTGCAACCGGGCGCCACCGTGGACTTCCGCGGCGTGGTGCTGGGTGAGGTCAAGAGCATCGGGGTGGAATACGACAAGGCACGCGGCGAATTCCGCATGCCGGTGCTGATCCAGATCTATCCGGATCGTTTGGGCCGTCGCTTCCACGAAGAGACCGGCGAACAGCGCCGTTCCAACGCACAGTTGCTGCGCATGCTGGTCAAGCGCGGCATGCGTGCCCAGCTGCGCAACGGCAACCTGTTGACCGGCCAGCTGTACGTGGCGATCGATTTCTTCCCCAAGGCCAAGCCGGCGCAGATTGATCCGGACAAGGTCCCGCTGGAACTGCCGACCATCCCGGGCAGCCTGGATGAATTGCAGCAGCAGCTCTCCGACATTGCCGGCAAGCTCTCCAAGGTGCCGTTCGACGAGATCGGCCGCGACCTGCAGACCACGCTCAAGACCTTGAACAAGACCTTGACCACGGCCGAGCAGACGGCAGCCCGCATCAACAACGACATCGCACCCGAGATGCAGGCCGCGATGAAGGATGCGCGCAAGACCTTGAATGCGGCCGAGCGCACGCTCTCGGATGACGCGCCGCTGCAGTCCGATATCCGCCAGACCATGCAGGAACTGAGCAAGGCTGCGGCCTCGATCCGTATCCTCACCGATTACCTGCAACAGCATCCGGAATCGCTGATCCGGGGCAAACAGGAGCCATGATGCACGACAAGACTTCGTTCTCCCTCAAGACCCTGGCGGCGGCCGCACTGGCCGCAGCATTGCTGGCCGCCTGCGGCAGTTCGCCGCCGACGCAGTTCTACACGCTGGCGGTACCGGCCGATGGTGCCGCCGCCCGCACGGCCAGCCAGGGACCGCAGACCTTCATCGAGGTGATGCCGGTGTCGGTGCCGGATCGCCTGGCGCGGCCGCAACTGGTGGTGCGCAGCGATGCCACCCGGGTGGAGGTCTTGGAGCAGGACCGCTGGTCCTCGCCCTTCAACAATGAGTTGCGCGATGCGCTGGCCGCTGGCGTGGCCGCAAGGCTGGGAGCCATCGACGTCTCGCGCGGCGGCCGGCCGGCGGACCAGGCCAGCTATCGCATCAACGTGGAATTGCGCGATTTCGACGCAGCCCGCAACGGCCAGGTCCAGGCCAGCCTTGGCTGGACCATCACGCGCTCGGATGACCGTCGCGGCGGGGCCTGCCGCCTGACCGTGGTGGAGCCGGTGGGTGGCGGTGCCAATGCCGACGTCGTCGCGGCCACGCAGAAGGCAGTGGGGCGGGCGGTGCAGGCGATTGCCGATA
>NZ_VSWE01000037.1:0-12018 GCF_009668275.1 Herbaspirillum sp. CAH-3
GAGTTTGTGCGATCACCCGCAGAAAGATGCGCAGCACCATGCTCAGCACCGCTCCGTCGCGTTGCATGAAGTACCGCAACCTCTTGGGCACGGAGAGCACCCACTGGCGCACCGGCAGGCGGGGGAATACGTGATCGTTCAGGTGCGCTGCTGTCTCCACCATGCGCCGGGTGGTGCACGAGGGGCAGACTCCCCGGCCTTTGCAGGAGAAGGCTACAAAGTAGTCGTGCCCACAGTCGCCGCAGCGAGCGCGGGCAAAGCCATGGGCAAAGATGCCGCACTCAAGATACTTGGCAAACGCTTTGCGCACGAAGGGCTTGGGGGTGTGGTGGTCGCCCTGGCCGTCGAACTGACCCGCGCTGGCCAACTCTAGCCAGGTCTCGTAGTGCTCGGCTACCGTTTGGTACAGCAGCGTGCGTTCGGGGTGGCGTGGGTTGTAGAGCTTGGGCTTGGAAGTGGCTGACATGAATGCTGTACAAATGCACAGTATTCTGCGGCGATTGTTTGGGTACGCAAAGCACAAGGCCCGAACCGTCGCCAGTTCGGGCCTTGTCAGGGTAGCTTGGCTGCGGACTTACTTGCGCGCAGGCGGCACATCCGTGCAGCTGCCATGCGCCACTTCCGCCGCCATGCCGATGCTCTCGCCCAGCGTCGGATGCGGGTGGATGGTCTTGCCGATGTCCACTGCGTCCGCACCCATCTCGATAGCCAGCGCGATCTCTCCGATCATGTCGCCCGCGTGGGTGCCGACCATGCCACCGCCCAGGATCTTGCCGTGGCCCCGGCCAGCATGGCCGTCTCCTGATCCTGCTTCGGGGCTGTCGTCGAACAGCAGCTTGGTGAAGCCTTCGTCGCGGCCGTTGGCAATGGCGCGGCCCGAGGCCGTCCAGGGGAACAGGCCCTTCTTGACCTTGATGCCTTGGGCCTTGGCCTGGTCTTCCGTCAGGCCCACCCAATGCCAGCGCGGCTGACAAGCGGAGGCCGATTCATGAAAAGATTGGATACGATGGCCAATGCTCGTCTTTTCGATGGCATAATATCTGCTTTGCGACGTGTAACACACTATTTATACATATCATGCAAACGCTCAGCATCCAGCACGGTACCCTCGTCACGATGGATCAGTACCGCAGAGTCCTTGGGGATAGCTGGGTTCACGTGCAGGATGGACGGATCGTCGCGCTCGGAGTGCACGCCGAGTCGGTGCCTCCGCCAGCGGATCGGGTGATCGATGCACGCGGCAAGGTCGTGTTACCCGGTTTCATCAATGCCCACACCCATGTGAACCAGATCCTCCTGCGCGGAGGGCCCTCGCACGGGCGTCAACTCCATGACTGGCTGTTCAACGTTTTGTATCCGGGACAAAAGGCGATGAGACCGGAGGACGTAGCGGTGGCGGTGAGGTTGTATTGTGCGGAAGCTGTGCGCAGCGGGATTACGACGATCAACGACAACGCCGATTCGGCCATCTACCCAGGCAACATCGAGGCCGCGATGGCGGTCTATGGTGAGGTGGGTGTGAGGGTCGTCTACGCCCGCATGTTCTTTGATCGGATGGACGGGCGCATTCAAGGGTATGTGGACGCCTTGAAGGCTCGCTCTCCCCAAGTCGAACTGTGCTCGATCATGGAGGAAACGGCTGTGGCCAAAGATCGGATCACAGCCCTGTCAGATCAGTATCATGGCACGGCAGGAGGTCGTATATCAGTTTGGCCCGCTCCTGCCACTACCCCGGCGGTGACAGTTGAAGGAATGCGATGGGCACAAGCCTTCGCCCGTGATCGGGCGGTAATGTGGACGCTTCACATGGCGGAGAGCGATCATGATGAGCGGATTCATTGGATGAGTCCCGCCGAGTACATGGAGTGTTACGGACTCTTGGATGAGCGTCTGCAGGTCGCGCATTGCGTGTACTTTGACCGGAAGGATGTTCGGCTGCTGCACCGCCACAATGTGAAGGTCGCGTCGCAGGTTGTGAGCAATGCCTACCTCGGCTCAGGGGTGGCCCCCGTGCCAGAGATGGTGGAGCGCGGCATGGCCGTGGGCATTGGAACAGATGACGGGAATTGTAATGACTCCGTAAACATGATCGGAGACATGAAGTTTATGGCCCATATTCACCGCGCGGTGCATCGGGATGCGGACGTGCTGACCCCAGAGAAGATTCTTGAAATGGCGACGATCGATGGGGCGCGTTCGTTGGGAATGGACCACGAGATTGGTTCCATCGAAACCGGCAAGCGCGCGGACCTTATCCTGCTTGACCTGCGTCACCCTCAGACGACTCCTCACCATCATTTGGCGGCCACGATCGTGTTTCAGGCTTACGGCAATGAGGTGGACACTGTCCTGATTGACGGAAACGTTGTGATGGAGAACCGCCGCTTGAGCTTTCTTCCCCCTGAACGTGAGTTGGCGTTCCTTGAGGAAGCGCAGAGCCGCGCCACAGCTATTTTGCAGCGGGCGAACATGGTGGCTAACCCAGCTTGGCGCAGCCTCTAGGAAATGACGCCGTTGCTGCATCCGCCGCCCCTTGAGGAAATCGCTGCCATCTTGGCGCGGCTCGGATTGGGGGGCGGACATGACCTTGATGGATACAGAATTGCCATGAATGCGGCACTTCCGTCCTTCGCTCGTGTGGTAATCTAAAAATAACCTATGGAACACACGAAATTTGAATCAAGCATGCTGCAGATCGCAATCGAGGAGGCGGAAGCAAGTTTCCTAGAGGGAGGCCTTCCCATCGGATCGGTACTCGTCCACCGCGGCAAGCTGGTCTCACGCGGACGCAATCTCCGGGCGCAGACCGGCAGCACTCTCCATCACGCAGAAATGACTGCGCTCGCCAACGCCGGTCGGCAACCGCCGGAATTTTATCGAGAAACTGTGCTCTACACGACGCTTTCGCCCTGTCCAATGTGCACAGGAGCGATGATCCTATATGGTATTCCCAAGGTCGTGATCGGCACCCCAACCGTTCGCGAGTGGGGTGAAGATCGTCTGCGGGAGCTAGGAGTCGAGGTCGTGCACACCCGCAGTGAGGCCTGCGCGGAACTGCTCTCCCGTATGATCACGCAGCAGCGTGAGCTGATCCGGGAAGATGGTGGCAATTTTTTTGCGCAAGCAGGGGTGTGACCGCCATGTACAATGCGGCCAAACTCGGTAGTGAAGCGGTCCACCGTCGTTGCAATCGGTGGAAATGCGCTTCTCATTGAGGGCCAAAAGGGCACTATTGCGGAGCAAATAGAGAACGCGCTGGACATGGCCCGTCAGCTAGCCAAAATGACAACGTCCATTTAGCTTGTGAGAGATGTCAATGGAAACCCATAGTTATGTAGACGTCGTAATTCGTAACGCGCGTCTTGCCGATACGGAGGGAATTGTCGATATTCTTATTCACGATGGGCGCATTGCGTCCATCGTGAAGTCGACAAAAACAAAAGGATCGGTGGAGATCGATGCTCATGAGGGTCTGGTCACTTCCGGCCTGGTAGAGCCTCACACCCATCTCGATAAGGCCCTGACGGCAGATCGGGTTCCCGCAGGAAGCATTGGCGACCTTGGAACGCGACGAGGCCTTGAGATGGCAATTCGGGCCACCCGTGATATCAAGCGTACGTTCACGGTTGAAGATGTTCGAGAACGGGCCATACGTGCGGCCCTGATGGCATCCCGTGCGGGAACCACCGCATTGCGGACACACGTCGATGTCGACCCGATTGTCGGCCTCGCAGGTATCCGTGGTGTCCTTGAGGCGCGTGAAGTCTGCGCGGGATTGATCGATATCCAGATCGTCGCCTTCCCTCAGGAGGGACTCTTCTGCTCTGCGGGGGCCGTGGACCTCATGCGGGAGGCGATCAAACTGGGCGCGGATGCCGTCGGCGGCGCACCCGCGCTGGATGATCGCCCGCAGGACCATGTCCGAGCCGTTTTTGACCTTGCTGCTGAGTTCGGCCTGCCCGTAGACATGCACGTCGATGAGTCCGACCGGCGGGAAGACTTTACGCTTCCCTTTGTGATTGAAGCTGCCCGTGAACGGCGTGTGCCCAATGTGACCGTCGCGCACATCAGCTCGCTGTCCGTACAGACGGATGACGTAGCACGGTCGACCATTGCCGCCCTTGCGGACGCCGATGTTAATGTCGTGGTTAATCCGATCATTGTCAAAATTACGCGGCTGAGTGAATTACTCGATGCCGGAGTCTCCGTAATGTTTGGCTCGGACAACCTGCGGGATCCGTTCTATCCGCTCGGAGCGGCGAATCCCCTTGGATCAGCCATTTTTGCCTGTCAAATTGCCGCGCTGGGAACACCGCAAGATCTCAGACGGGTATTCGATGCGGTCACCATCAACGCTGCCCGCATGCTGGGATTCCCCTCACTTTTAGGCGTCGTGGAAGGGGCAGTCGCGGATCTCGCAGTATTCCCATCGGCGACGCCCGAGGAGGTTGTTCTGGATCAACAGTCTCCGCTCTTCGTACTCAAGGGCGGACGTGTCGTTGCCATGCGATTGGCCGCTGGATCAAGGCCAGAGTAACTGCCGGTGTCGATGCGGTGGCCGCTGCAGCCCGCAGTGGCGTACTGCGCGTGGATGATGAACTCCATTTGTCGCCATTGCCCGCAGAGGACGAAGACCCAGAAGTGACCAAGCTGCGCGCGGCTTTGGATCACCGCATCGGTGAGGTTCAATTGCCGGAAGTGATTCTGGCCGTTGACGCCCAGGTGCGCTTTAGCTGGATCATGCTCGGACGTGAGCCGCGCTCTACCGACGAGCTGCTGATGGTCTATGCCGGCATCATGGCCCACGGCACCAGTCTGACTGCGGTCGAATGCGCGCGCATGATTCCGCAATTGTCTGCCACCAGCATTCGCCAGGCCATGCGCTGGGCGCGGGACGAACGGCGTCTGAGCCAGGCCTGCCAGGCTGTGCTGGAATTCATGCAGCGACACCCGATTGCCGCCACCTGGGGGCGGTCCGATTTGGCATCTTCTGACATGATGACCATGGAGACCACCAAACGGGTGTGGCAAGCCCGGCTTGATCCTCGGCGCAACACACCTTCCATTGGAATCTACTCCCATGTAAAAGACCGGTGGGGCATCTTCCATGCGCAGCCCTTTGTGCTCAATGAGCGCCAGGCGGGCGTGGCCATTGAAGGTGTCATCCGCCAAGAAAAGCTGGAGACCAGCCAGCTTGCTGTGGATACCCATGGCTACACCGACTTTGCCATGTCACATGCCCGTTTGCTTGGTTTTGATCTTTGCCCGCGGTTGAAGGAACTCAAACAGCGCCACCTCTTTGTGCCACGCGGCACCAAAGTGCCCGCAGAAATCGCTGCGGTGTGCGAAGCCAATGTCGACGTCGCTTTGATCGAAAAGCATTGGGATAGTCTGGTGCACCTGGCAGCCTCGGTCATGAGCGGACATGCCAGTGCGGTGGCAGCTCTTGCGCGGTTCGGTTCTGCCGCCCAGGGCGATCCAATCTATGAGGCTGGCGTGCAATTGGGGCGGTTGCTGCGTACGGCGTTTTTGGCTGACTACTTTGTCAAGGACGCTTTCAGGAACGAGTTGCGCCGGGTGCTCAATCGGGGCGAGGCTGTTAACGCCCTCAAGCGCGCCATTTATACCGGCCGGATCAGCCCGGCGCAGGCCAAACGTGTCGATGAAATGCAGGCTGTGGCCGATGCGTTGAGCCTGATGGCCAACATCGTGATGGCGTGGAATACCTCACAGATGCAGGCGGTCCTGGATCGCTGGTCGAACCGCCGCCAGGTCATTCCACCGGAACTGATCGGGAAGATTGCGCCCACCAGGCTGGAGAGCATCAACTTGCGGGGTGTGTTTCGCTTCCCGGTTGACCGCTATGCTGACCAAATCCTGCCTTCGCGGCCAAATGCATCGATAACTGGCACCAATGGATGAAACCGACCACGGTTTGACGCCACGAATCGCAGATTTGAAAGTGAACAGGAAAGTCAATGAAATCAACGATCTACCAACACCACCTCCGCGCCAGTGCTAGCTTTTCGTACCGTCACTTATTGCACTGAAAACGAGGAGACCCCCTCTTCCATCGTTTGCAGCTCGTGTGCCATCCGCGCAATAACGCGCAGTCGCGCGTAGGCCCGGTCCGCATCACTGCTGAACGGTTCATTGGCGACGATACCGACGACATGGCTAGCGTTTTGTTGTACTTCCTGGGCAAAGGCTTGCCGGGCTGCATGAAGGCTTTCGCCCGCCAGCTGCAAAGAACGCAAAGTGTTCGCTGAAATAGACATAGAGACTCCCAAGGTTGCATCTTCGCCCTCGGCACTGCGCGATGCAAGTTTTGTCAAAGACCTGAGTGTAGAGAAACACCCATTGGCGAAGAACTGGGGTACGTCAATGCAGATGGACTGCCGGTTCAGCCGCGCCGCGCTGTCGAACTAGAGGGCGCGAGAAAAGAAGGGTCGCGCATACGAGGGGAATTAGCAGTGCAGCGGCGTGCGGACCACGTCAGTCCTGCAAGCACTCATCGCGACGCCGATTTGAGCAGCCTTGAGGGCGGGTACGTCGTTGACGCCGTCCCCAGTCATCGCGACCACATCGCCTTGTTTGCGAAAACCCTGCAACAGCCGAATTTCCTGTTCGGGCTGCACCCGACAAAGCACGTGAGTGTCAGCTAGGCGCGCTGCCAGTGCTGTGTCATCCAGTTGGTTTAACTCTGGGCCTATCACTGATCGCCCGTCGGCGACCAAGCCTGCTTGTCGTGCGATGGCCAGGGCTGTGTGGGGATGGTAACCCGTGATCATCACGACCCGGATACCTGCACATCGGCACTCGGTGATGGCAGCCGGCACATCCGGTCTCACTGGATCCTTCAGCGCAACCAGTCCCACGAACTCGATGTCGTGCTGGCCGCTGGGCAACTCACCTGAGGGAAAGAAGGAGCAGGTGATCATCACCTATTGGGAACGGCTCTACTGTGAAGGGCGTTGGCCGCTGCACGAATTCGTCATCGTTGCATCAGCGATGTTGATGGACTGGGCAGGCTGATTGCATCGCCAGCGCGCTGGCGGTGCACCGCGGCGAAACGAGCAGGTGGTATGCGTCCCAGCCACTCCTCTGAGCCCGCATCTCTGTCTCCTGACCGTGCAGCACGGCTGCTTGCGTTGGAATATTTCGTTGAGATTGCCACCGGTCCCGCGAAGACGGTGCACCAAGAGTGAATCCACATCCGCGCCAATGTGGACCATCCTACCGAAGGACTGGTTTCCAGTCTTGCCTTGATGCATCTCGGGATCGCGCTCCCCGCTTTCATCTTGAGGGTTCATGCCCGGCGCATCAATGGTGCTCATCAACTGGCGCAACCAGGCACCCGGGCTGTGCAACTGCCTTGGCACAGTCCTTGCTTACGTTCTTGTATCCAAGATTGAATTCTTCAAAATGGTGCATTCCAACCTCCGTTCTTCAGACAACGCCTCTTCCATGGAGGGCATAGCGTCTCAGTTTGCTAAGGAGGCCTGGCTTCTACGCTGCGAGCCAGCGTTAGCGGGCACTGCTGGGGGGCCGCTCAGCGGACTTCGTTTTGCTGTCAAGGACAACATTGATGTTGCGGGCCTGCCAACTACAGCCGCCTGCCCCGCTTTCGCGTACAGCGCAGCCGCCCACGCGGTGGTCGTGCAGCGCCTTCTGGAGGCCGGGGCAACGCTGGTCGGCAAGACCAACATGGACCAGTTCGCCTGCGGGCTCAATGGCACGCGCACACCGCACGGTGCAGTGCCCAATGCATTCAACGCTGCGTATGTGTCGGGCGGGTCGAGCTCCGGCTCGGCTTACGTGGTGGCAACCGGCCAGGTGGACTTTGCGCTGGGCACCGATACGGCCGGCTCGGGCCGGGTGCCTGCCGGCTTGAACAACATCGTGGGCCTGAAGCCGACCAAGGGCCTTATCAGCGCCCGCGGGGTGGTGCCGGCTGCACAGAGTGTTGATTGCGTTTCCATATTCGCGCGCACGGTGGATGTGGCCGCCTCCGTACTGCAAGTCGCGCAGGGGTATGACGCCCAGGACCCCTACAGCCGGCAACTCGCATTGGCATGTCAGCCCGTGCCCGAAGGCTTTCGCTTTGGCGTGCCGGATGTGCTCGATTTCCTTGGCGACGGCGCTGCCGAAGCGGCGTTTGCCGAGGCGGTGAACCGGCTGCGTTCGCTGGGCGGTACGTCGGTCCCCATCGCCTATGAGCCGCTGGCGAAGACCGCGGCCCTGCTGTACGAAAGTGCACTCGTTGCCGAGCGCTACGCCGCGGTGCGCTGCTTCTTTGATCAAAACGCCAGCGAAGTGGTGGAACCAGTGCGAAGCATTCTGGCCAGCGGGCGCAGCTACAGCGCGGCAGATCTGTTCGATGCACAGACTCGCCTGCGGGCGCTGGCCCAGCAGGTGGCACCGCTGTGGCAGGGCCCAGACGCAGTTGATGTGATGCTGCTGCCTACGGCCCCCACACACTACACCATTGCAGCGATGGACGCGGACCCTGTAGCACTCAACCGCAATCTGGGCGCGTACACGAATTTTGTCAATTTGCTGGACTATGCCGCCATCTCGGTGCCAAGCAGCCTGAGGCCCGATGGCCTGCCGTTTGGAATCACCCTCGTCGGCCCGTGCGGCAGCGACTGGCGGCTGGCTGAACTTGGCCAGCGCTACCACCAGGCCACCGGTCTGACACAAGGTTCCACCGCCCAGCCGCTGCCTGCACCGGGCGCCATTCCCGGCTTGGTCGCGCCGGCCACGGTACGGGTCGCCGTGGTGGGCGCGCATTTGTCCGGCATGCCCCTCAATGGCCAGCTGACAGAGCGTGGCGCGCGCCTGCTGGGCCCTGCCGAAACGGCGCCCGACTACCGTTTCTTTGCCTTGCCCGGGACCGTGCCGCCCAAGCCCGGGCTGCTCCGAGTGGAGCCGGGCGCGGGCGCACGCATCGCACTGGAAATCTGGGAGATGCCGGCCGAGCATTACGGCTCGTTCGTGGCGCTGGTGCCCGCGCCCCTGGGCATCGGAACCCTGGCGTTGGACGATGGGACCACCGTTCAAGGATTTGTCTGCGAGGCCCTTGCCACAGCGGGCGCGCAGGACATCTCGCATCTCGGCGGCTGGCGTGCCTATCTGGCTTCGCTACGAAGCAACGCCTGAGCTGCCCTGCAAGTCTCCCCTCACGTTCACCACCCCCCCTTCTACGTATGACGACTCGAAATAATATACTATCAGTCCCTCCTGGACTACGCCTCTTTCATCGGGGGGATCTCGACGGGTTCTTTGCTCTTGGGCTGGATAATATGCTCATGCTGATATTGATGAGCAACTTTTGCCTCGGTTTCCCGCTCTATATGCCCCGGGAGTTGTTTTTTGAGCGTATTTTACCTGCAGCCGCGTTGGGTCTTGTCATCGGCAACCTCTATTATGCGAGACAGGCTTGGAGGCTTGCGCAGCAGGAAGGGCGAAGCGACGTCTGTGCACTGCCGTTCGGCATCAACATCATCTCCTTAATCGCCTTTGTTTTCCTCGTACTTTACCCAGCGAAATTCATCGGCGAGGCACAGGGATTGACCGGGGATGATGTCGCTATCTTTGCTTGGCGGGCCGGTATACTGGCTTGTTTCGTCTCGGGGCTCATCGAGTTCTTCGGCAGTTTCGTGGCGGAGAGTATCCGTCGATTTACGCCACGGGCTGCGCTGCTCGCACCCGTTGGAGGCATTGGCCTCTGTTTCCTTTCGATGGACTTTTTCTTTCGTGCCTACGCCTCTCCGCTTCTCGGGCTCGTCACACTCGGTGTCACATTTCTGTTCTATTTTGGACGGCTTCGCATCAAGGGTGGGATCCCTTCCGGCCTGATCATCCTGGTGACCGGCACTGGCCTAGCGTGGATGCTCCATTTTGTCCAAGGCGCGCAGGTAGTCCCGGTCGGAAACCTCGCTGATGCCCGCCTCGCTTTCTATCCGCCAGTTCCTGTGTTGGGCGATCTGGTCGCTTCGTTCTCGATGCTTCCCCTGTTTCTGCCTGTAATTCTCCCCATCGGATGCATCAGTGTGATCATGTCCCTGCAAAACATTGAATCTGCGACGGCCGCCGGGGATCGCTACCCGATGCTGCCTTCAATGCTTTATAATGGCGTATCGTCGATTCTCACGGGCGCGTTCGGCAGCCCGTTTCCGACGAGCATCTACATCGGGCACCCGGGTTGGAAGGCGATTGGGTCGCGAGTGGGTTACTCTGTGCTCAATGCGGTGTTCGTATCTATTCTTTGCCTGACAGGTGCCTTGAGCTGGGTGGTCTACTTCGTCCCCGTGGAAGCGGGCATGGCGATCCTGATCTGGATTGGGGTGGCAATGGCCTCGCAGGCTTTCGAAGCGTCTCCTGCGCGGCACATTCCAGCTGTGGTGGTCGGAATGATGCCCGTGCTCGCGGCATTTTGTGCGCTCCTTGTGAAAAAGACCCTTGTCTCCCTAGGCTTCGGCGGCGCGGACAAACCGTTTCCAACGGACATGGGTGACACGTTCGTCTCGACGACCGATTTTTTTGTGCAGGGCATGCTCTCGCTGGAGCAGGGCTACGTATACACCTCAATGGTTCTTGGTGCTGCGACCGTATATATCATTGAGCGGCAGTTTGGCCGAGCGGCCATTTGGTTCTTGATCGGGGCTGCACTCTCAGGGATCGGCTTCATCCACAGTTTTGTGATTGAACAAGCGGATGTGGTGGGGCGGATAGGGTTCTTTTTCACGGCTCCGGCCACCATGGCCTACCTACTCCTCGCGGCCGTAACGTGGTTGCTTCCCCGATTCTCTGAGGCCGATCCGGAAAAGGGTGTAATCTAAAAATAACCTATGGAACACACGAAATTTGAATCAAGCATGCTGCAGATCGCAATCGAGGAGGCGGAAGCAAGTTTCCTAGAGGGAGGCCTTCCCATCGGATCGGTACTCGTCCACCGCGGCAAGCTGGTCTCACGCGGACGCAATCTCCGGGCGCAGACCGGCAGCACTCTCCATCACGCAGAAATGACTGCGCTCGCCAACGCCGGTCGGCAACCGCCGGAATTTTATCGAGAAACTGTGCTCTACACGACGCTTTCGCCCTGTCCAATGTGCACAGGAGCGATGATCCTATATGGTATTCCCAAGGTCGTGATCGGCACCCCAACCGTTCGCGAGTGGGGTGAAGATCGTCTGCGGGAGCTAGGAGTCGAGGTCGTGCACACCCGCAGTGAGGCCTGCGCGGAACTGCTCTCCCGTATGATCACGCAGCAGCGTGAGCTGATCCGGGAAGATGGTGGCAATTTTTTTGCGCAAGCAGGGGTGTGACCGCCATGTACAATGCGGCCAAACTCGGTAGTGAAGCGGTCCACGGTCTTACGAGGCTTCAGAAAATTCCTTTCGATGAGGATCTTATTGAGCGGGTAAGGGCAGCTCGCGGAGGCTCGCCGCGCAACACGCGAGTGTCGCGTGCCATCGACTTGATTTGACGATTGAACCAGCTTCTGTCTTTCGCCCATGACTGATCGGGCCACGGCTAGAAAACGAGTACTGGGCGGCTAGCTTTGCGGAATTTAATCTGATTCACCTATGGATACGTCATCGCTTATAAAAGTGGCGCAGTCTGGGCCGGACGATGTAGGGGCGCTCGACCGAGCGCTTGCGGCGGCGGGTATCCCTCACAGGAAGATCACGGGTATTCTCGGGAAGACGGAGGGTAACGGCTGCGTCAACGACTACACACGCGGATTCGCCACGGCAGCCCTGCGGCACTATCTGCAGCAATTCATGGAGATGACTGCGGTGGATGCTGTGCCGATCATCATGTCGGGTGGCTGTGAAGGAGTGATTTCTCCTCATCTCACTGTATTCTTTGACGTTGATGTGCCCACGGATAGGAAATTCAACCGCATGAGGCCAAGTATGGCACGAGTTTTGGGCCTCGAAACACGTTCGGCCAAGGAAGGTTGAGCGCTCGCTTGCCGCTCAATGGCAAGAGCTTGGGAGGCAGTATGCA
>NZ_VSWE01000038.1:0-10751 GCF_009668275.1 Herbaspirillum sp. CAH-3
AGGGGCCGAGACATTGGGGGCGGGATCGGCTTCTGTAACCTCTGCCGCTTGCGGAGCGTTCGGTATGAGGACGCTAGCTGAGGCATTTGCTTTGGCTGCTTGGGGTGAGCAGGTTGGGCTGGGTCATTACAGATCTTGAGTCTTGTAACGTGGCAGATACAGTACCTTCTCAACCGGACACTCTGGATATATCCACTTGGACCAATTTCTTACTAACCATTGTCTGGAAATTCCCCTGCCATGTTCATAGCTTGCATCTTCTGGAAGTCGAACCAAAACAAGACCTGCTTTCATTCCTGTCGCCACAAGAATGGCGTAATTCCTTTCGGCCACAGGTAGTCGACCAACATGAAATCGACCTTTTCCTCATAAGGCCATTCCGCTTCAGCTCTGAATATCGCACCGTTTGATATTGCTTCGCTCTTTAGGCCAACCAAGTTTTCCCACTCCATCATTTCACTTTCAAGTCGCGACCGTAGCAATAAGGATTTTTGAAAGACGAAGATAAAGTTGCATCTCTACCTGCACTGCGCTCTCTACCTTCATTCAAATATTTACTAAAGGACTAAGAGACTGACGTCGATGAGACCTCGTTGATCAACAGCCGCCGCTCATCACCAGATGTTCTGGAAATCTGTAGTCATCAGGGATCTCTGGCCAAGCAAATCTTTCATCGAAAATGCTGACCTTATGCACATCAGCCTTGATATCTCCGAATAACTCCGATATCGATCGGGCATGAGTTCCAACATCTTTGAGGGCCTGGTAAGCGGCCAGCTGGTCATTCTTGTGGGTAGCAATACGGTGGACCTCTACGCTGAGCAAGAGCTGGTCAAGATATCGCTCCAGACGATCACCCAGGGAGGAGTTGTAGTCAATACTCCATTCGAAATGATCATTTTCATCCTTCGCTTTATCCATTTCTTCTCGCGTGCCCCCTATGCCTTCAGCCATTTCGATAAGCGTCTTCATGATTGCATCGATGCGATCCTTTTCCATCACTTCAATTTCTCTTGTTGCGCTTTTCCAGAGCATCAGTCCGTCGCGGCCAGTCGCTTCATCACGGCAATTCAGGCGCGTCATTGCCTCTGCGCCAGCGGTCACAAAATGCTGCGGTATCTGGTATCCCTCCGGGAGGGATGGCCAAGAGAATCTTTTATCTCTGCATAAAACCTTATCAACATCGCTACATATATCTTTGAAGAGACTAGACAATCTAAGCGCATCAAAGCCCGCCCGCATCAGCGCACAACAGGCAGTCACATCATCACCGGAGACCCTTGATCTGTTGAAGAATTCAACCAAAGAGACTAGCGCTCGCAAGTCCTGACAGAAAGTTGAATTCATTGATACATCCTGGTCGATGAACCAGCAATATTGTGCGTTCTCGTCTCTCTCTGACATGATCTCGTCTTTAGTCAAACCTACGGATTGAACTAGTGACAAAAAAATAGTCTGGACGATATCTAAATTTATGATGGTGTTCATTTTGGTTGCGAGCAAATTCAGAACTGAAAGATAGCCACAGATGCTCTTTTTCAGTTGGAAACATACGTGGAGAAAACCCAGCCTATCAAGAATGGGGTGACAAACCAAAATGCTTAGGAAGTTCGTAGCCGTCTGGTATGCAAGGCCACGAAAATCTTTTATCAAGAACAGCGACCCTATCAACCTCGTCCTTAATGTTTAGAAAAAAACCGGAAACATTCTGGGCATGGATTCCACAATAGAGGAGCGTTATGTACGCCGCCAACAGATCGTTCTGCTGGATCGCGATCCGATGAGCTTCAAGGAAGAGAAGAAGTTCATCAAGATCTACCTCTAGCTGCTCGCCCAGGCAGTGCCGATAGTCAATACACCATTCGAAATGATCATTCTCATCCATACTTTCATTCATCTCTTTTCTCGATACACCAATGCTTTCGGCCGACTCGATAAATGTCTTACGAATGACATCGACGCTATCTTTTTTCACCACCTCAATTTTTCCTCCTGAGCTTTCCCAGAACATCAGTACGTCGTGATCGGCTGTACTGCCAAAATCCGCCATACACTTCAATTTGTCCTTGGCGGCCACCAGCAATGGCTGGGGAATCTTGTATCCCTCGGGTACAGATGGCCAAGAGAACCTGAGATCCCTGTACATCACTTTATCAATAGCGTCCTCAATACCACCGAATACAGCCGAGAGCGTCCGGGCCAGATCGCCAGCGCAGGTGATCATGAATAAGGCTGCCAACCGATCGTGTTCGCCAAGAGCACGTCGATACATTTGAAAATAGTGAATTAGGTTCGACAGTTCAATTTTCAGCTTCTCGCTCAGCGAAAAATCGTAGTTGAGATACACGATCGATCTTTCATTGCCATCATTGTTATCATTTATTTCCGTCCGCAGCAGCTGCCGATTTTTGGACAAGTCCTGAAATACTTCTTTAATCAAATCCATTCTGCGTATATCTATCATCTCAGTCTTCTCCCCTGCGCTTTTGCAGCATTCGTCTTAACCTCGTTGCGTGTCCCATCCAAATTAAGAACAGATTTAAATTTTCCGTGCTTATCGAATACTTCAAGATGATCTTTGTGACGGCCATCCAAATATAGCTGGTCACCTTTTTTAATCTGCGTTCCAATTTTCCGTTCAGCGACATAGACCGTTTGGCCATCATAAATAGTATGCCTCTTGTCTGTGTTCGCTCGTACCTGCTCTCCAAAAGCTGATCCACTAAAGAATTGTTCCATGTTGGCTACCGGTTTCACGCTAGGAACATATTTATCCCTGGCATGACTTATCGCCACATTCCCCGAACTGATCAGCCCTGAACTTGCACCCGCAGGCCCGACATCCGCCCACATCTGCTGCAGTTGCAACGCCAGCTGATCCAGAAAGCCAGCCCTCTCCCCCAGCGCCGCCAGATTGGAAAATTGCCGGTCCATATCCAGGGTCTGTTCGACAATCAGCGCCTTGACGTACGCTTTTTGATCCCCCGTCTTCGCGAAGTACAGCGCATGAGCAAGATCACTGAGCGCAGCCTGCCCCGAGCTCATCACCGCCTCACAAGCATAGGGGGTCGCCGCCGCTCCGCTGCACCCCTTCTCCAACTGCTCCGTAAACAATTTTCTTTGCTTCGCAGCGTCTTCCTTCAGCTCGGCAAAGCACGCCCCCTGCGATGCGTCGCAAGCCCGGATCTTGTTCAGGAATTGTTTGGAGTAGCTCACCCCCAAGGCATTGTTTTCTGCCTCCAGTTGGGCTGCGAGCGTGGCCGTCGGATTCGCCGCGCTTCCGGCAGCTGTCGCAATCCCGGCCACGATGCTGGTCACCAGATTCGTGCGCGACTCCTTCTCCTGACTGCCCGGCCGGTCCGCCGACTGCAGCAGCGCATTGATGACGGTGCCGGCCGATGCGCCCAGCGCACCTGCACCGCACGCTGCCTCCTTGGCCATGGCACCGGCGCATCCCAGGATGCCCTGCAAGGCGGAGCGAGCGGCTTCGCTCTGCAGGTTGTCAGCGATTCTCTTGACCTGTTCAGCGCCCAGCCCTTGCAGATAATTGACGGCCGCCGCCTGGATGAACTGCGATGAGAATGCACTCAGGTTGCCTGTCACCGCACCAGCAATCGCCGTCGCATACCGACGATACGTACCGCCCGAAGACCACTTTTCGGCATCGAGATACTGCTCCGTCAGGCCGCGCAGCCTGGCTTCGTCGCGTTGTTCAAGCGGCTTGCTCCGCTCCTCCGCTAGCGCATCGTCCAACTTGCGCTTGGCCTCATCCGCCTCCTTCGCCCGGTTGTTCAGGAAGCTGCCCAACTCCCGCGTAAAGGCCGCTGCAATCGCCGTCCGGTTCTCGATCTCCTCCTTGTCAAAAATCGGTTTGAGCGCGTTGCTTCCCTCCTTGCTGCTGCTCACTTCCCGATTCACCGAGGCCACCGTCTGCTCTGCCGTCCTGCCTGTCAGCGCCTGCTGCTGCTTCTCATCGGTGATCTTGATGACACCGCCGCTGATCCCGCTGCGGGTCGTGCTTGATGCACTTTCACTGGCACCAACGACCAGCGGTGGCAGCGCAGACAGACCGCCATCCTTGCCCGTGCTGTAGCCGCCACTGATGCCGACGCTCTGCGCTTCATAACTGGCGCGATTCTCGATATCACTCCGGGTCAGTGTTTTGGTAGTTACCCGGTTCTTGTTCTCTGCCACGGCCTGCTCGCTGCTGGCGATCACACCACCCTTCAGATCCGTATTGCCGCGCACATTGACCTGGAAGCCACCATCACCTGCCTTGACGCCTGACTGCTCGATGACGCTGGCATAGTCGCTGTTGACCTTCGACTGGCTGTAGCTGGCGCTGCCGCCCATCTTCCCCATGCCCACCGAGACACTGCCGCCCAGGCTTTGCTGGCGGCTCTGGTAAGTGCTGGTGTCCTGCTGGCTGGCGATATTCAGATTGCCCTGGCCGCTGGTGCCCACGTCGAGCTCCACCTGCCGGCCACGCAGAACTGCACCACTGATGGTCGTATCGCTACCCGAGACGACACTGAGCTTGTTACCAGCATCGACATGAGAATTGACCTGCTTGACCTCTTCGCCACCGCCCTTGCCACGATTGCCGGAGGCGCTTGCCGTGAAGAGCAAGCCGTCGGTACCAATGGAGAAACCGACCGATCCCGAGGCACCGCTGTTGCGGCTGCGTTGCTCCGAGATCTCCTGCGCTGCGATCAGTCGGACCTCATTGGCGGCCTTGAGCGTAGCGTCCACCCCCGCCTTGATGTCACTGCCCTGGACGAGGATGTTGCCGTCGCCGCCTGCGCCATTGGCAGTGATAGCGACGCTTCCGCCTGCCGAGACGCTTGAACCGCGCACCGTCTTGCTGGTCTGCTCCGATCTGCCCTGGCTGCTGCTTGCGCCCACGCTGAAGGCCAGATTGATGCCACCGACCTTGTCGGCGGCATTGGCATCACGGGTTGGGGTCTTCCCGGTAGCAGGATCCGTCGGGCCCGTTGCAACCTGGTTGGGCTTGTCATTGATGGTCTTGCCCTGGCCCGCGATGACGGCATCCGCAGCATTGGATGCCGCCAATCCTGCCGTCGCTGCGGCCAGGGCTTGCGTGCGCCGGTCCCTTGTCTTGCTGGCTGCTTCGGCCATCTGCTGCACCGTCTGCACCGCCGACAACACCGGACTGGTCACCGCCACCGTCACCCCTTGCTGGCGGAACTTGTCCTCGGTCACGGTACGGCTGCTCTGCTGTGCAGCGAGAATGCTGACCGTCCTGGCCACGATGTCGATGTCGCCACCCGGTGCCAGCACATCGCTACCCACCTGCGTGTACCGATTGCCCGCCACGATGCGCACATCGCCCTGCACGCTGCCAATGGTCGATGCCGACGCAGTCTCGCTATTGCGATCCACATCACGGCTCTGCATGCGGCTGCCTACCGTCACGCCGATGCCCGCTCCCATCACCCCGCTCTTGGTCTCCTGACGGAAATTGCGCTGTGCGCTGCTGTCGGTCGCGGCAACAGTGTTCACGTCATTGCCTGCGGCCACCGCCGTCCCCTGCGTGGACACCACACTGCTGCCGGAGACGTTCACATCACGTCCTGCCCGAAGCAGGACGGTATCGCCGGAGAAGGTACTTCCCGCCTCGCGGCTGGTGCTGCTGGCGTCATCGATGCGCACCGTCGTGGACGTCAGGATCCCGCTGCTGCTGCGCTGCCCCTGGTCACGTGCACTGGCCGAGACGTTGGCGGTGCCGATACGCACGTCACGTCCGGCCTCGACTTGCAGTGCGCCTTCGGCGACGACCTGCGCCCCCTTGCTCGTCACATCCTGACCCGCCTGGATGCGGATGCTGTTGCCGCTGACTTGCGTGGCGACCTCCTTGCTGCCGCTCACCACGGCACGATTGATGCCGACCTCATTGGTGCCGTGTGCCCCATTGGCGCGGTCCACGAAGTTCGGACCGGTCAACCTGCTGACCCGGTTGCTGCCCCCCTTGTCATCGGCCCAGCGAATCTCCTGTCGGAAATACTCCTGCACCACACCCAGACGCACATCCCTTCCGGCCGAGAGCGTGGCCTCGCCGCTTGCGGCAACGACGGCAGCATCGGCTTGCAGATCGCGGCCGGCCAGCAGCACCACGTCCTTGCCGCTGACGCTGGCGACCTGATCGATGTTGCTGCCCGTGGTGGTGGCATTGGCGGTCGTGACGCTGGTACTGCGAATCACGATGTCCCGGCCCGCGCTCAACACCAGCTTGTCGGTGGCATTGATGTCGCCTCCGGCATTGTCGATATCGCTCTGCGCCAGCAGGCGAACCGAGCCGCCCTCGATGCGCCCGCCGAGATTGCGGATGTTGTCCGCGCGCAGTGTCACACCGCTTCGCGCAGCGATGGTGCCGCCGCGATTGAGGATGTCCTGCACGGTCTGGAAGGCGACCTCATTACCGGCGATCAGGGTCTGGCGGCCGCTGACACGCAGGCTCGACGGCTGCAGATACACCTGCGGCACCAGCACCTCCTGCGCGCTGCCATCGGCCAGCCTCACCGTGCGCTGCACCAGCCAGACGATGTCGGTCTTGAGCTGGGCGATCTGCTCGGCTGACAGCGCGATGCCCAGTGCGTAGCGCTGGACCTGCGCCTGTTGCAGCCCGGCTTGCATCAGCGCCAGGTATTGCGCCTCGTTGTTGCTGAAACCGTTCAGGTAGCGCTGGCCGGTGGCTTCCTGGATCTGCCGCTGGATCAGCTGCTGTTCGTAAAAGCCATCACCGAAACGCTGGTAACCCGGCGCGGGCCCGAAGCGGTCCTGGTACGCACGCACCAGGAAGTCTGATGACAGCCAGTTGCGCTGGCCGATGAAACGCGGATCGGTCTGCACCAAGGGCAGCGCCACGCTGCCCTGATTGACCTGATACAGGGCATTGGCGGGCAGGCTGACGTCAACGGCGGGAGTACGCAGGTCGGTAGTCTTGCCCGTTCCCTGCGGTGCTTGTGCGGGAATGGTTGCGGCTGTACGAGCAGTCCGGTCGCGCGTGCTGCCCGCCTCGTGCGTGGCGCTCACATCAAGTGGGAATCGCGTCTCTATCGTTTGAGAAGCATAGGGTGCGCTCTCATAACGGCGGTCATCGGCTTTGAGTGTATGTGACTTGATGAAGGTCTTCTCTGCCGTACCGGTAGAGGTGACCGTCTGCTGGCCCATGGGCCCGATGTTGTTGATGGCCGTGCCGTTGACACCATCCCCCGCCAGCACGCCACCGGCGATGAACTGGCTGGCGTAGTTGTTGACCACACCGGAGGCCAGGGTCATGCCGCCGCCGGATGTGATCATGCCGGGAGCGCTGCGGGTGACGATGGTGCGCCGGATCTGTTCGGTGCCGTCGTAGATGATCCATTGGTCACGCAGGCGACTTCGAAAATCAGCACGGAAGGCTTGAAGCGCATTGTCGAGTTCGACATAGGCATTCACATAGGCGGTGCGCGCATCCTTCCAGGCATGCCAAGCCAGCCAGATCTGATAATCGTGCTGCAGGTACTCGGGGACGTGAGCAGCATCAGGGAATGTCTCGAAAATCGGCTTCGTCGGTTCCGGAGTCAGCTGCGTTGTCGGTCTGGCGACACCGAAAAGATCCCAGACAGGATCTTCCGGTGTATAGAAGAACCTTTCGGGCACTGCCGGAACCAAGCGGTCTTCGTCGCGGTACTCCGCCACGGGCCTCTGGTATGCCGCGCTCTTGTATTGGGAGTCGGCACCGAATTTCTCGAAGGGGTATCTCGTGGATGGCAAGAGCAGGCGGAAATTATCCTCATCGCCCATGGCACGCCAGTTCTCGGGAGCGATGATCTGGCCGCTGTCCTTGTGGATGATAAGGGCGTCAGCTCCTGAGAAGAAATCGGACGATCCCTCCAGCCGGTAGTTGATGATCCTGCGTCCCGGCTTGCTCTCTTCAGCGATCTCGACATGCGCATTCCGGTTGTTGATGGCATCGGCGGCCATGGTGAGTGCGCCATCCGCATTGACGGTCGCGCTGGTATTGTTGACCTCGCGCGCACGTCCGCTCGCACGATGGTCGCTGCCGATGGTGCCGCCAATGGACATGTCGCCGACCGAATACAGCAGCGCCCGCTCGCTGTTGTAGAGCAAGCCGGTCCCGATATCCAGGCGCTCACGCGCCGCGATGACCGGAGCCCGCAGCACGCCGTCGACGCTCTCCGGGGCGTTGTGCAGCACATCGGCAGCAAGCGCGATGCGGTCACCGTAGATGCGTCCGGTACCGAGGTTGTAGAGCGTGCCGGCCTGGATGCGCGTGGTGACGCCATCGATCAGGCCCCGGTTGATGAAGTCCTGCCCCGCGCCGGCAGACAGCGAGACATCGCCACCCAGGATGGACGCTCCCGCATGATTCTGGAGTCCCCTGGCAGTCACGCGCAACGCTGCCCCTGCGGCCAGCGTGCCATAGTTGCTGAAGCGGCCGCCGGTGCGCAGATCGAGATTGCCAGCGGCTGCAGTTTCTCCGCGCTGCTCCAGGTCGGCGGTCACATCGATACGCAGATCCTTGTGGCTCAACAGCAGGCCCTTGCCAATCAGGGAGTCGGACGTAAGGCTCAGGTCACCGCCTGCGAGGATGCGTCCGCCTTCGTTGTCGATGACCAGCCTGCGGGTGCTGGCCGGGTCACTGACCGACAGCGTGCCTTGCGAAGACAGGAGCCCGTTGCGATTGTCCACACGCTCACGGGCGGCGATCTGCAATGACTGGCCGGTGCGGATGGCGCCCTTGTCGTTGTGGAGCGCGTCCGTGGTGAGGCTCACGCTGCGGCCCTCGATGCCCTGGTCCTTGCCCTGGGTATCGTCGTTGCGCAGGCTCTGGCTCTGTAGGGTTACGTCTTCATCGGAACGAATCAGGCCACGGCGGTTATCCATCTCGCCAGCCGACACCTCCACTTGCATCGCGCCCTTCGACTGCAACTGCCCGCGCTCATTGTTGATGGCTCCGCTGGAGAGTCTCAGCTTGCCCAGAGCGGCGATGCTGCCGCGGCTGTTGTAGAGGTCGGCACTGTCCAGCTTCAAGTCTTGCCGCGCAAAGAGTACGCCGCGCTGATTGTTGAAACGCTGCTTGCGCGTGTCGATCACCACCTCGTTGCCCGCCAGCGTGCCGTCGCTGTTATCGATGCCGGTCGCCGTGATCTCCATTCGCGTGGCGGCGAGGATCTTGCCTTGGTTGGCGGTTGTTCCGTCTGTCGCCAGCACCAGCGAACTCTCGGCCGAACGGATCCTGCCCCGGTTCTCCAGCGTGGCCGCATTGACGGTGAGGGTATCGTTGGCGCCGATCTCTCCGGTGTTGCTCAAGCCCTGCTGCAGCGAGAGCTTCATGGCGCCCTCGGCGGTGAATGTCCCGCTGTTGTTCAGCGCCGTGGCCTTCAGTGAGACGGATTGCTTGGCCTCAACAGTGCCGCTGTTGGTGATGCTCTCCCGGGTCTGTACGTCGACACTTTTGTTAAGGGAATAAAGCGCACCGCCATTGGCCAGGGAGGCCGCCCGGAAGTCCACCGTGCCATCTGCACCGATCTTGCCGCTGTTGAGCGCAGCAGCGCCGATGCGCATGAACAAGCTGCCCTGTGAGAACAGCTTGCCGCTGTTGTCCAGTGCATCTGCATCGACCTGGAGAGTGCTGCCGGCACCGACGTTCTTTTCGTTGGTGAATTTGCCGGTCACTTTCAGGGCAAGCGATTGAACTGCACTGAGCGTGCCGCGATTGTCGAGGCTGGTGGCCTTGAAGTCGGCATTCCCCTTGCTGCCCATGGTGCCGGTATTGGTGAGGGCGGCGCTTGCGCTGGCGTTGAGTGCCGCTTCCCCGATGACGCGCCCCTGGTTTTCAATCGCTACCGCGTTGGCATCGAGGGCCCGTTTCGCTTCGATGCTGCCGCTGTTGAAGAGCCGTCCTGCTACCTCCAACTGCACAGATTCCTCTGCGGAATAAATATCTCCCCGATTGGTGAGTGTCGCGGCGCGGAGCTCAAGCCGGGCGTTGCTGCCGATCTTGCCGCTGTTGTCCAGCATGTTGCGGATACGCAGTGCAAGCGCGCCCGGTGTCACTACACTGCCAGCATTCGCCATCGCTGCCGCAGCCAGCGTGATGCCTGCATCACCGACGATGCTTCCTGTATTGCGCAGCGTGCCGCCAATTTGCACGCTGGTACCGCTGACACTGCCGATGCGACCGCGGGCGGTGTTCTCCAGCGCGTCGGCGTTGATCTGCAATGTGCTATCCGATCCGATCACGCCGCTATTGGTCACCGCGCCTGCGGCGGCAATGCGCGTATCGCCATGCGCAGCAAGGGTGCCGGTATTTTCCAGACGGCCAGCTGCCGTCACGACCAGCTGTCCTTCGGTGGCCGTGAGCGTGCCGCCGTTGTGCACGCCCACGCCGTGTTCGGTGGCGCTCAGGTAGATGTGACCGGCATACATGCCGCCGAGCGCTGCCACATCAATGGCACGCACCGGCGCACCATCGGTGGCGCTCTGGCCCGGCGTGACCTGCGCGTGATCGGCACTGACCGTATTGAGCCCGGTGGTGAGCCGGATCTGTCTGGCCCGCAGCGCCGCATGCACGCGCACCGCGCGAGCGATGACGTCAGCATACGCGGTGTCATTGGCTTGCAGGCCAAGTCCTTCGAAGCTGATCACGCCGCTGTTGACGCGATAGCTTTCCAGGTTGCCCTGGCGGATCACGGGCGTGCCGGTGGTCATGGTGGCGCGCTGGG
>NZ_VSWE01000039.1:0-8565 GCF_009668275.1 Herbaspirillum sp. CAH-3
AGTAGGGCCACGTTTATCACTCCGTTCTCCCGCTCGCTATCATGAGCAGGATTGTGGTCTAAACATGGGTCAACTTAGGATGCAAATTTCCGAGGAAAGTGGGTCAGATTTAAATGCAATTCAACACTCGATTGACTCTTTCAGCATGAGATGCGGAAATCGAAAAATACACTAGTCCAGTATCGGTCTGTGTATGACCAAGGAATGCAGCAAGCTCTTCATGACTCGCACCGGCGTCTACAAGTCGCTGGGCCGCTGTATGTCGAAGGTCAGTAGCAGTGCCGGTATCCTTGGAATTGAGTACAGATCTGACGAGCGTCGAGATTCTCGTCCCGACTTCTTGGCTCGATTGAGCTTGAAAGAATTTGGCGGTACCCGTAATGCCATTTGCATCTAAATGCTCTTGCCAATGCACGAAGATTGGAGTCCACTCCGACTTCACTCGCCGCGTCATGGCAACATTCTTTTTGCTGCCGCGCTGTTTTGCAACGTGAAACGTCAAATGCACTGCGGGATATTTCGAAGCCTCATCATTCCAGATTCGAACATGGCGAACATCCAACATTGCGATTTGTATTGGCCGCATCGCAAATTGGTAAGAACAAACCAGCATTCCAGCATCGGCAAGTTCATCCTGTAATAATTGCTTCGCCCCGGAATGTCTTAGCTGTTCAGTGACATCATCCAAGTATCTGACAACCAACGCCTCCTCTTCAGCGGAAAGGAAAGCGTCACCGGAGCGAACACCTCTATATTTTTCTTGCGCGGGCAAGGGGAGGGTGGTGCTAATGAAATTGACGTAGTCGCTGCTCCATCCATAAAGGCGATATGTGCACAAAAGATGCAGCATGTATTTTGCCGTCATGTACGCGCTCATCGGTAAAGCGCGGCCACGCAGCGCTCGCCAAACCAGACCGATTCCTGTTGGGCCCGCATCAATTAATGCGGCAAGATCGGTCGGAGTCAAATGTCGCATCCCCGACAGATACGTATACACAGTCTGAATGCTTAAATCTTTTGAAAGCGCAAACGCAAAAACATGTTTAAAGATTATGCGGCAATCGGAATTGATATGAGTAAAGTCCAATCGGATCGATTGTCCGTTAATCATAAGTTCGAAGTTTGGTCGCTCTTGCGGATTGCTTATTGACCTCGTCACATCATTAAATTCATCATAATAACGGAGAGTAGAAGGCAAACTGGGCAAGCGACTGCATAATTCAGCAAGCACGTTTCCACGGTCGTTGAGTCCTCCAAATTCGGGCAACTGAAGTTGTTCCATCAACGTCCCTCCGGCAATGATCGTAGGAGAGCAACGCGCTCATCAAATGCGTCATTCCACACAGAAGCAAGCCGATCTTCGAACACCGCTCGTGCATAGCGCGATGGCATGGACGACGTTCTTGACCAACCGAAGAACGTGCGCAGCTTCTGCAGTGCTTCATCCATTGAGTCTCCTTGCCGAAGCAATTGATGAAGCCGCATTACAGCACTGGTATGACGCAAGTCGTGTGGTGTAACAGTTTTTTTGCCTGATCGATCCATCAGCTCTTTCACGGCAGCGGCCGATAATTGAGCCGATGCATGTGCGAAAACTTTTGTTAGCGCCTCAGTCGATAAAGGCATATTTGACTGGGAATTCAGTAGAAAAGAATGCCTTGGACGCCCACGATAATTCTGCGTGTAGGTATCTATAATCTTTGCTGTCAATTCGCTAACTGGGATCTGGCGATGTGATGATGAAGTCTTGATGCTCGGCTTGGAATAGCGGGGATCCGTGCCGCTTTCCTCGTAAGGGTTTTCTTGAACATTGATCCAGTACCGATTTCGACCTTGCTTAGAGTCGTACATGACCTTGACACCGTCCACCGGTAGCAACAGAACCTCTCCGCGCCGAAGTCCCTGATGTAGCATCAGTATGAAAGATACATAAACTCTCCAACGAGTCCGAATTCGTGGGAAGGGATTTGTCGGGGATTGAGGATCTAGCATTTCATGAAGCGCCTGCACGGTGGTTGCAGGTAAAGAGCGGATCGATTCGATAGGTTTGGCTTTGCTGACGTGTAGCTGGCGATAAAGTATAGACAGACGCTGCAGCCGTTCTTCAATACTTCGCATCGTATTGTCTGCGTGACTTTTCGATACCCATGAGACCACAGAAGAAACAAAATCTAAGCCAGTTTGCCAACGTTTTTCGTCAGTACCGGTGGTCTTGGGACGATTGCGAATAGAAACGAACCATGACTCCAGAATGTTGCTCAGTGCGTGCTCGTCGAGGTTTCCCAAAGCATCATCAAGAGCAGACTGGCCGAGTAGTTGATCCGAATGGCAGTAGAGACTCTCGATGTGGCGGAGTTTCTTAAGATGAGTGGACTCGGCAAGCCCGGCCGCGGCAACCGTTGACCACACAGTTGCCCAATATCGAAGGAATCCGAATGAGTCAATTAAAACGGGCCCGCGAAGGTTGCGGGGCACACTTGTCTTTGAAAGCTGGATGAGCATCTTGCGTTCCTGTTAGCTGGCAACGCAGAAAAGTACCATTTGTGCTGCAAATTCTCAGTAGCTTATAAGAACAACGCAACACTTCTAAAACTACCAGCCCTTCGCATAATTTGTATTATGTAAAATATGGTTTGCAAGTTGACTGTATCGAGCAACAATCTGCGTACTCTTTCATGGGAGTAAAAGCGTCTCAAACTGATGCGGCTTTGCCATGATCAATACTGCCCGCGCCTAAGGAAGTGCTGGATGAAGCCTGGCGCGCCAGCTTCGACGCTTGTCAGTGCGAACCGAGCGTCTTGGGGTGAAACGATCCGTCCCGTGTACAGGCTGAGAATTACCTTGCCCCAGACTAATCAGACCCTGCCTCTTTCATGCGCCTGTATAACGTACGTTCGCTCATCCCCAAGCTTGCTGCCAGCTCTTTGCGGCTTCCGTTGAATTCGCGTGCTATCTGTGCGAGATCATGTACTTGGGGTGCGCGCTTGTCGAACCCGGTAGTTCGCGGCGGATTGAAACGATCCAATGCCAGATGCTCTTTCTTGATCACGCCATCGTCCGCAAACAGGCGCGCCCGCTCGATCACGTTGCGAAGTTCACGGATATTTCCGGGCCAATCGTGCTGCAACAACTGCCCCATGGCTTCCGTAGAGATTTTCAGCGACTTGCCTTCTCCCCCTGCCCCCCTCTGAAGTAATGACTCGACCAGCAAAGGTATGTCATCGGGCCGCTCGCGTAATGGTGGCAGATGAATCGGGAAGGCACTGATGCGGTAGTAAAGATCCTGTCGGAAATCGCCTCTAGCCACCATTGCCTCCAATGGCTTATGGGTGGCTGCCACGAGGCGAAATTCGGCCTGCTGCGTATCCACTGCACCAACGCGCCGGAAAGTGCCAGATTCAATCAACCTTAACAGCTTCACTTGCATCGCCAATGGCACGTCGCCGATTTCGTCCAGGAACAAGGTACCACCCTTGGCTGTTTCGACCAGGCCCGCTTTGCGAACATGGGCGCCGGTAAAGGCGCCCTTTTCGTAGCCAAATAACTCGCTCTCGAACAGGGTCTCGGTCAATCCCGAACAGTCCACCACCACGAACGGCCCATGCACTCGGGGACTGGCCTCATGCACTGCGCGCGCGAACAGTTCCTTGCCACTACCTGACTCTCCAAGGAGCAAAACCGGTAGATCCGACATCGCCACCCGCTGCAATTCGCCCAGGGCACGATTGAAGGCTGCAGACTTGCCAACCAGCCCCTGGCGACTGGCCTGGACCGAGGCATGACGCACAGTCTGCAGGCGCTCGACGAATCCCACCACGCGATGCTGGTGATCGATGATGGGCCGCAGCTCAACATCCACATGCTCTGGTCCGCGCGGAGTGTGATGAATGTGCAGTACTCGATCCGGCCCCTTGGTGGCCAGTGCACGTTGCAAAGGACAATGTTCTCCCGCCTGATCGCAAGGAACCTGGTAATGGTGTGACATTGCATAGCACTTGTGGCCAATGGGCGCCCTGCCAGCTGTGGCGAACTGCCTCTTGTAGGCGGTATTGGCAGCCAGAATCTCGTACTCCGTATTCATCACGATCATCGGCGTGGGCTCATGGTCCAGATAGGAAATCAGGGCCTGCACCTGGAACGACTGCAAAACATCGGGTAGCGACTCCACGAAATCTCTCGCTTTCTTCAACACAAATTCAGGCAAATGCCGCCTCCAGGCGGCTCTGGCAAATGGAGCTCAGCAGCAAATCCATGCGGCAACCTCCCTCTCATTTGGGGCGGCGCACATGCGCTGCCAGGTGGCAGTATGACACTGCCACTTGGCAGTGTCACTGGCAGTCTTTCGAACTACATATGAAGGGTATTTATAAAATATCCCTTATAAATCAATTGGTTGATAAATTTTCACGATCTGGCACAAGTTTTGATATGAACAAAATATCTGACAATCAGAGGAGGACAACATGGACAACCTGCATATTGAAGGTCATTTCGACCCTGCCACCAGTACTGTGAGCTATCTGGTACTGGACCGCACAACCCGGCAATGCGCACTGCTGGACAGCGTGCTGGACTACGATCCCAAATCCGGCCGTACCTCTACCAGTAGCGCCGATCACCTGATCAGGCGCGTGCAGGAGCTCGATGCTTCGGTGCAATGGATCCTGGAAACCCATGCCCATGCCGACCATCTGTCTGCGGCTCCTTATCTCAAGCGCAAGCTGGGCGGACGTATCGCTATCGGTGAGCACATCCGCCAGGTGCAAGACGTATTCGGGGCGCTGTTTAATGCCGGCAGTGAATTTGCCCACGATGGCAGCCAGTTCGATCACCTCTTCGCCGATGGCGATCACTTCCAGATCGGCGCTCTGCAGGCGCGTGTCATGCATACCCCTGGCCACACCCCTGCCTGTATCACCTATGTCGTGGAGGAAGGTGACCAGATCGCAGCTTTCGTCGGCGACACCCTGTTCATGCCCGATTACGGGACCGCACGCTGCGATTTCCCCGGCGGGAACGCTCGCACGCTCTTCCATTCGATCAACAAGGTCCTGAGCCTGCCGCCACATACCCATATCTACCTGTGTCACGACTACCAGCCCAACGGCCGGCAGCTTCAGTTCGTCACCACCGTGGCTGAAGAGCGTAGCAATAACATCCATGTCCGCGATGGCATCAGCGAGGAGGAATTCGTGGCCATGCGCAGCGCCCGTGATGCCACCCTGGCCATGCCGGTACTGCTGCTGCCGTCGGTGCAAGTCAACATGCGTGCGGGGCAGTTGCCACCGGCCGAGGCCAACGGCATGCGCTATCTGAAGATACCGCTGGACGCAGTCTGATCACCAACCCTGAGGAGTCATCATGAAATGCAATGTAGGCGGTATCGACCGCATCTTGAGAATCGTCATTGGCGTCGTCCTGGTCATCCTTGCGGCTACCGGTACCGTGGGATGGTGGGGCTGGTTGGGCCTGATCCCGATAGCAACCGGCTTGTTCCGCTTCTGTCCGCTGTATCCGCTGCTGGGCATCAGCAGCTGTGCTGCCCGGGATCGTTGATCCCCCTGCCCTTGCTGGCCGACGCCGGGGCGTCGCCGCCAGGGGTATATCAATCGAGGAGACATTCCATGAATATCAAGCAATTGACGGCCAACTTGTCCGTCTCGGCCCAGGTCATGCCTGCCGATATGGCAGAGATCGCTGCGGCCGGCTTCAAATCTATCATCTGCAACCGTCCGGACGGGGAAGCCGGCGACCAACCCAGTTTCAGAGAGGTGGAACAACAAGCACAGATTGCGGGCATTGAAGCGCGCTATCTGCCGGTGATCCCTGGTCAGGTGGCCGACGCCCAGGCGGACGAATTCGATCGTCTGCTCGAAGATCTGCCCAAGCCCGTGCTGGCCTATTGCCGCAGTGGCATGCGCAGTACCACGCTCTGGGGGCTCTCGCGCGCCGGCCGCATCTCCACGGAGGAAATTTTGACCCGTGCCGAACAGGCGGGTTACGACCTGAGCGCGCTGGTACGCAGGATCAACCAGGGCAACACCACCCCATTCGATGTGGCCGACTCGACGCACAAGGTAGTTATCGTCGGTGGTGGTGCGGCAGGGATCTCGGTGGCGTCAAGCTTGCTGGCGCGCCAGCCTGGACTGGATATCGCCATCATCGACCCGGCCGATGTCCATTATTACCAGCCCGGCTGGACCCTGGTTGGAGGCGGTGTATTCAAGCCCGCGCAGACGGCCCGGGTGATGGGATCGCTCATCCCGCGCGGCGTGCGCTGGATCAAATCGGCCGTGTCAGGTTTCGAGCCTGAGCGCAACGCGGTGCTGCTGGAAGGCTGCCGGGTGGTCAAGTACGAGCAGCTGGTGGTCTGTCCCGGCCTGAAACTGAACTGGGACGGCATCGAAGGTCTCACCGATACCCTGGGTCGTAACGGCGTGACGTCCAATTATCGTTATGATCTGGCGCCCTACACCTGGGAGCTGGTGGAGCGCTTCAAAGGAGGCGATGCCGTTTTCACTCAGCCGCCTATGCCCATCAAATGCGCTGGCGCCCCGCAAAAGGCCATGTATCTCTCTTGCGATGCATGGAGGCACGCCGGTGTGCTCAAGAAATCGAATGTGCAGTTCCGCTCCGCTGGTGCGGTGCTCTTTGGCGTGGCCGAATACGTGCCAGCCTTGATGGAATACGTACAGACCTATGGCATCGACCTCAACTTCGGACAGACCCTGACCGCCATCGATGGTGGACGCAAGATCGCCACCTTTGCGGTCAACTCCCCCGACGGCAGCTCGCAGAAAGTGGAAGTCCCCTTTGACATGATCCACGTGGTGCCGCCGCAGACGGCGCCGGACTTCATCCGCAGCAGCCCTCTGGCCGATCCGGCCGGGTGGATCGATGTTGATCAATCGACCTTGCAGCACAAGCGCTTTGCCAACATCTTCGGGCTGGGCGATGCGGCCAACTCGCCCAATGCCAAGACTGCCGCTGCGGCCCGCAAACAGGCGCCGGTTGTCGCCCACAATGTGCTCCAAAACCTGGGTCGGCAATCCGTTCAGGCCCGCTACAACGGCTATGGCTCCTGCCCCTTGACGGTGGAACGCGGCAAGATCGTTCTGGCTGAATTCAACTATGGCGGCAAGCTGGCGCCCAGTTTCCCGGCGTGGATGCTGGATGGCACACGTCCATCGCGCCTGGCCTGGCTGCTCAAGGAGCGCATCCTGCCGCCGCTGTACTGGGAAGGCATGCTCAAGGGACACGAGTGGCTGGCGCAACCCGAAATGGTCGGTTGAGGAGGCACAGATGAGCATGAGCCTGTTACTGGGTGCCTTGGTGGGCTGCATCATGGGGCTCACCGGTGCCGGTGGCGGCATCCTGGCCATTCCGCTACTGGTGTTCGGACTGCATCTGAGCGTGCCGCAGGCGGGGCCCATCGGATTGCTGGCCGTTGGCATTGCTTCGGCGATGGGGGCGGTGATCGGTTTGCGAGCCGGCATCGTACGCTATCGCGCCGCCGTGCTGATCGCCGCCGTCGGCATTGTCCTCACCCCGCTGGGAACATGGCTGGCCCATCAGCTCGATACCCGCTATCTGACCCTGCTCTTTGCCATGGTCATGATGTGTGTGGCCGTCAAGGGCATGCGTGATGCCCGGCGCAGCAGGACGGCCGCGGCTACCGTACCAGATGACTGCCCCTGCCTGCGCGACCAGAGCGGACGCTTCGTCTGGACACCCCGTTGTGCCAGTCGCCTGGCCGTCATGGGCGGCTTGGCGGGTGTGCTTTCGGGGCTGCTCGGCGTGGGTGGCGGGTTCGTCATCGTACCGTCCTTGCAGCGGGTGACCGACTTGGCCATGCAGTCTGTCGTCTCAACTTCGCTCGCGGTGATCGCGCTGATTTCACTGGTCAGCGTCGGCACCAGCATGGTCAGTGGTCACTTCGATCTGGGTATTGGATTACCTTTTTCGGCGGGAGCGATGGCTGGCATGTTGCTTGGCGGGAAGCTTGCAGTACGCTGGCACCCAGCCCATCTGAAACTGGCATTTTCGATAGTTTGCATGTTGGTGTCTGCTGGCCTGATCATGAAGTCTATTTTCTGATCATTGCGCACCCATACTGTCATTTCAGATCGGTTTTCCTACACACCCACATAAAAAATAGAGGTGATGATGAAGCAAACTTTGGGGCGGAAGTGTAGTTCAGGGGGCACTTCCAGACGGCTGACAAACATGCCGTTAGCCGCGGAAATCACCATTCTTCTGATCGTCAAAGTGGCCCTCATTACTGTTCTGGCCAAGACCTTCTTCGCCCATCCAGAGGCCAAGCATATGCAGATGCCGGTTCAGAGCGTGGAGCAACGCATGCTCGCGCCAACTTCCGTATCGGCATCGTCGGCTGACATGCAACACGCATCTGAAACAATTACCAAACCGGAGTAAGCCATGGTTCCCATCGATGAAGTCGTCTCGCTGTCACGGCTGCAGTTTGCCGTCACGGCGCTCTATCACTTCCTGTTCGTCCCCCTCACGCTAGGCCTGTCCTGGATCCTGGTCATCATGGAGTCGGTC